>VBBA01000043.1 GCA_005888675.1 Candidatus Bathyarchaeota archaeon
CGTTCTAGCGATGACTGAATCCGACGAAAAGTTATCTCTGGACAAACGTCTAGGCACCCTATCTTTCAACAAGGATCCTGAACCCTTTATCACGGTGGACACTGAGACTTGTTTCAAGTGTGAAAAGAAGCCATGCCTCTACATCTGCCCGGCCCAAGTGTATGTCTGGGAGGAGAAGCTGGTCTACAATACCGAGGGCTGCATGGAGACCGGTGCCTGTCTGATCGTCTGTCACAAGCTCGGCGCCAAGGCGATACACTGGAAGTATCCATCCGGGGGGCACGGAGTAACTTTCACACAAGGATAGGATTACGTTAACATGTCGGGTTAGTTGGAAACACTATTAACCCCAATCCGGCCCCGAGCCGTACCAGTTCTAGGAATAGAAGGAGTAGGTTGAGAGAAGATTTGGTGCAGATTGTTCATGAACCGTTGAAACGGATAGTTGTCCGGGAACTTATCAAATATGATAACGCCCAGCAGCTCGTCACCGCTTTTACCTTTCTGATGAAAATGGGTCAACCGATCCTCCTAACATGGTCAGAAGGCGTAGTATTCGTCACTCAGCCCATCCCGCCACCCGAAATGCCTGATGATTACGCTCGTGGAGACTTGTACGTGGCCTCGATAAGTTACGCTCCCATGCCAGAGTATAGCCAGAACGTTCGGGTTGGAAATGTTGAGATGGGTGTCATCGACCTCTCCAGGAGCCCAGTGAGCGTGGAACTAGGCAAGTTCCTCAAATCCAAGCTCCACACCTCAAGCTAAAGCCAGGATTCCAGTAATCACAGAAAAAATATTCGAACCAAAAAAAAAGTTTTTACACCCATTTTTGAAAAATACCCCTAAGAATTGTTATTGATCCCCACCCCCCATTATTTTTCTCCAGCCATACAGACGAATAGTTTCACTTACCCAGCTTCAATGCCCTCACGATTCCAGAGAACCCACCGCAAGCTAGCGGCTCAGAATTCTCGACACTGAGCCCTCACGAATCCCACCAAGACTCCCTCATGGAGCAAAGCGGTCAAAAACCAGAATCCGAACGAATCCACTAGCTCTCCCTCGAGAGAGAACAAATCCTAGAATTATCAACAGGTCGTTCACAGCAGGGAGCGAAACTCTCCCCTCAACCAGTCTATCTCTTGAAATACCGTTTACACTTGCGACAGTGGAACCTATCCTCGCCCACCATTCGCAACGACGAATTACAGAACGGACAAACATCCATAACCATAACCCCACTATTCGTCACCAGCTCCTTCTGAGCCAATGCCACACGCACCTCTCCTGCAGTCTTCCTCTCAGGCATCGCCTCATCCATTCCATTTCGTCCCAGCCCCAGATAATACGAGATTCCGCCCACAATCACTAAGGCAGCAACAGCTGCAGGAGCCACCCACCAATTCACAGCCCAAAAACTCGCAACATAATCCTGAAGATACACATTGTTAGCATACTCCTCAAGCATCCAGAACCCGAGGAAAAGAATCACAGCAGCTTCCGTAAGCATCACTAGCCTGCCCTTGCTCAATTGCAACGTCTCCATTCTAAACGTCCCTCAAATCTCCGGATTTACTGCTGTATCCTATCAGTCCACGGAGAGAGATAAGTCTACCCGCCAAAGATTGAAAGTCCAATCCAGAATAACATGGAAAAACCATGGATTCCAGAAAACCGGTCAACAGGCCCCGCAAGACTCTACTTGTAAGCTTCGAATCCTGGACCCAGTAATCCCACTGCTATCTTCTGCACCATAATCTCATCAGTCCCCTCATAGATACGGCACACCCTAGTATCCACCAAGTGCCTAGGTGCCCGAGTCTCAAAACTATACCCGCTGGACCCAAAGATCTGCACAGTCCTATCCGCCGCATCAAAAGACGCATTCGACGCAAAAAGCTTCGACTTGGCAATCATGATATCCGCCTGATCACGAAGTTCCACGTTCCGAGGCTCTTCATCAGACCGCTGCTTCAACAACGCCGCCTTGTAGGTCAAATTCCGCGCCGCCTCCAAATTCGTGGCCATCAATCCAATATGCCGCTGGACCAGCTGATGCTTCCCAATAGGCTTCCCATGCTGAACACGCTGACGGGCATAAGCGACAGCCTCATCAATACAATCCTCTATGACTCCCAAACAACCTGCCGCAACACTCAACCTTCCACTCATCAAACCAGAATATGCTACGCTCAGCCCCTTCCCGATCGGACCTAAGAGATTCTCTTTCGGAACCTTACAATTATCAAAGAACAACGACCCGGTATCCGATGTGGGCATGCCAAGCTTATGCTTCTGCTGCTGGCTCGAATAACCCTCAAACTCCTTCTCTACGACAAATGCGCACATTCCCTCCTGTTTCCCCTTGGGATATGCAAACACAACTGCAACATCGGCGATACTACCGTTAGAGATCCAAGCCTTACTGCCATTCACATAATAGAAACCACCATGATCCTCAAAACTGGTCCTTAATCCCGCAGGATCACTGCCCGCGGTTGGTTCGGTCAGACCAAAACACATCACCTTCTCGCCTCTAGTCGCAGGCGGCAGAAACCTCTCCTTCTGTTGCTCCGATCCCCACTTCTGCACTGTCAGCTGTCCTAGGGAGACATGGCCCGAAAGAAACGTTCGCACTCCAGTGCCTTCCCTACCAATCCTCTCCAATGCCAAAGCGTATGTTAGAATGTCCGCGCCCTGACCGTTACCATACCTTCTCGAAACAGGCAGACCAAGTAGCTGCGCCTTGCTGAAGATAGGCACCAGATGGTCGTTGAAGCTGCTACTGAGATAGGCTCGATCCTCGAACGGTCTCAACTCTTTACATGCTCTGTCAACTTCGTCAAGGATCAGCTTCTGTTCCTCGGAGACCTCAAAACTCATCTTTGAAAGGTCTTCAATCCCCGAATCAACAACCGACTTCAACACCTGTCCTTCCTAGAGTCGTCTTGAGATAGTCTGTTGTTAATCTGGGTTTTGTCAATCCCCGGGGATGTCCAGAGAAGATGTGTTCTATTTCAAAACATTATATCTCCCTCTCCTTCACGCCATCGCTCGGTCAAAACAATAATGCCCATCCAAGTAGACGAAGAGGACATCCCATTCTTCGCTGAGGTCATAGCCGGCGGAAGAATAACCATCCCGGAAGAAATTCGGAAAGTCTTTGGAGTCAAAGACGGAGACCACGTAATGTGCCGAGTCCGACTAGTTCGCAAAGCCGAAGAAGTCCGTTGAACACCAACATTCCAGACAAATTCTGATCGAGTCCTGAGTCCGTACAGAGGGCCGTGCGCTACCGATCGATTTCCGCACTTTCTGCTGAACAGCCTTAAATATCGTGGAGCCAGACTTCCTCAAATTAGAGCGATAATTGAGCAGGGCCGTCCCCGAACCCCTCAAAACGATTGACGGCTTCCGAAACCGCTCCGTTCTAGTAATCGGCGACTTCATGATCGACCGTTACGTGAACTGTCAGGGACGAAAGCTCTCGCGAGAGGCACCGGTTCCAGTTGCAGACTACATTTCAGAGGAACTAGTCCTCGGTGGAGCAGGCAACTTGGCAAACAATCTCCTTGCCCTCGGGGCGAACGTAAAAGCCTTAGGAGTTGCTGGAAAAGATGAGGCTGGCAAATGGCTCAGAGATGAACTTGAAAAGAAAGGAGCTGATCTGACTGGCCTCGTCGTGTCCGAGCGTCCCACATCGCTCAAAACCCGGTTCATTCTGAACCATCGCCAGTATCTTCGGATCGACAAAGAAATCCGATCCGACATTGACTCAGCAGCCACAAAACAATTCCTCGATAACCTACATGACCTTATTCAAGGATCAGATGTCGTCGTATTCTCTGACTATGACAAGGGCGTCATAACTCCCGTCCTCATAAGCAATGTCGTTGAGGAGTGTCGCATTCAGGGCCGACCTGTTTTGGCCCAACCCAAGGTAAGACACTATCTCGACTACATCGGAGTCACAATGGTAAAGTCGAACGTTAGAGAAGCCACGATTGCGACCGGGGTTTCGATGGTCAACGACACTTCCCTACGAAACATGGGCCATAATCTCATGTCAAGGTTGGAATGTGAAAGCCTCTTGTTAACGCGGAGTGAGCAGGGAATGATTCTATTCGAGAAGAAGAACATCACGAGCTTCCCGGCTCTGAAAGGACCAAAACCCGGCTTCAATGCTGTAGGAGTCCGAGACTGCATGACCGCCGTCCTCGCAATGTCCCTGGCCGGCGGGGCAAAGATGCGCGACGCTGTTCTACTATCCGGCCTAGCCGCCGCACAGCAGGCGGATAAGATAGGCACCGTCGTTGTCGACCTGAACGACCTACGCTCACAGGCAGACACAACCGTCAGCCTTGCCGAAGGCATAGTTCAGGTCCCGGTCTACTGAGATGGAACAAACCCATCTCCCCGTGGGGATGCTGCTCCAGAAAGCAACCAGCATTCGCGCACATATACTTGAGATGGTGTCGGAAGCCAAATCCGGTCATCCAGGCGGGAGCCTCTCCGCGGTCGAAATACTCGTGTCCTTGTATTTCTACAAGATGCGTCACGACCCGAAAAATCCCAACTGGCCCGATAGGGACCGATTCGTTCTCTCAAAGGGACACGCAGCCCCAGTACTCTACTCAACCCTGGCTGAGGCCGGTTACTTACCTCTCGACGAATTGAAGACGTTGCGCAAGATCAACAGTCGCCTTCAGGGACACCCGGATCGTAAGGTTCCAGGCGTCGAATATGCCGGCGGCTCCCTCGGAATAGGACTGTCCGCCGCGATTGGAATGGCCTTGGCCGCAAAGATGGACAAGCGGAAGAATCGCGTATACGCGTTGCTAGGCGACGGTGAACTCGATGAGGGACAGGTCTGGGAGGCGGCGATGGCCGGCGCGAAATTCAAGCTCGATAATCTCACGGCGATAATCGATAGGAACGGGATACAACAGGATGGGCTGACGGAGCAAATAATGCCCAAAGAACCGTTGGCGTACAAGTGGAAAGCGTTCAACTGGCACGTTTTGGAAGTGGACGGCTTCGACTTCCGGCAACTGATAGATGCGTTGGAAAAAGCGGAGAATATGCGGAACAGACCCACAGTCATCATAGCCCATACGGTCAAAGGGAAGGGCGTTTCGTTCATGGAATGGGACCCAGCCTATCACGGCAAGGCACCTGACAAAGAGACTGTGAGGAAGCTCTTGGAGACTATGGGACGTTGAAGGTGAAGATCGCTCCGTCGATTCTAGCAGCTGATCAGGCTGATCTCAAGAACGAGGTTGCCAGAGTCGAGGAAGCGGGCGCCGATATGATCCATATCGACGTCTCCGACGGTCACTTTGCTCCCAATATCAGCATGGGGCCCGACACAGTGAAATCATTACGAAATGTGACTCGATTACCGCTGGACGTTCATCTCATGATTGAAGAACCAGAAAAATTCCTCGACCGATTCCTTGACGCAGGTGGCGACATAGTGACTGTGCACGCAGAAGTTGTCGATGAGAAAAGACTTCGTGATTTTTCCCGGACAATCCACTCCGCTGGCAAAAAGTTGGGACTTGCGCTGAAACCCTCGACTACGCTTCCATCATGGTTTCAAGCCCGTCTCGAGAACATTGATCTGCTGCTCATCCTCTCGGTAAATCCTGGATTTGCTGGTCAACAGTTCATGCCATCCGTCCTGCCGAAGCTAGCCGAGTCCATAAAACTGGTTGGAGACAGACAGTTGGAGTTCGAAGTCGACGGAGGAGTGGACCAGAGAAACGCGGCTCAAATTGTCAAGGTGGGTGCGACAGTTCTCGTTGCCGGTGCTTCGATCTTCCGAAAAGGAGACGTTAAGTCCGCTCTTCAAGAGATCAGGAACGTGACCGATAGGACGATCAGAGAGGTTCCAGCATAGTGCTCGTTCAGCTCGCTTCGATGCGGACGGCGCTCGCGGAGGCTTTGCTCGAACTTGGATCGAAGGATCCTATGATAGTGGTTCTCGGTGCCGACACTTCCGTCTCGATTAAGACTAACCTTTTCGGAGACCGTTATCCGGAACGATTCTTCAATGTTGGCATAGCCGAGGCGAACATGATAGGGATTGCGGCCGGGCTCGCGCTCTCCGGGAAGATCCCCTTCGTAAGTACTTACTCAGCATTCGTCCCTGGCAAATGTCTCGATCAAATACGCAACGCGATCGCGTATCCCAGGCTTGACGTGAAAATCGTTTCTTCACATGGAGGGTTAAGCGTTGGTCCTGATGGAGCATCCCATCAGACAGTTGAGGATCTGGCTTCGATGAGGGCAGTGCCTAACATGCACGTCGTCGTTCCC
>VBBA01000044.1 GCA_005888675.1 Candidatus Bathyarchaeota archaeon
AGGGGCCAATTGGCCCGTGAGGTGGAGGGATTGGCAAGGGAAAAGCTGGAGGCTGAGGGACACTTGGAAATGAGCAAGTCAACACTGGAGACGTTAAGGCCAGGCCTAGATAATGTGCGGATTGAGATGAGGAATCTGGAGGCTGATGTGAGGCGTGAGGAGGCTAGGGTTGCTGAGGCAGAGGTTGTCATGGTCAGTTCTCGTGACCAGTTGAAGACACTTGAGAAAACGAAGGAGTTGTTGGAGGAGAGGTTGGGCAGCGTGAACGAGGAGAGGAGACAGTATGAGACTAGATTACAGGATATGGAGAAAGCGTTGAGGGTGTTCTTAGAAAGGATGGATCCGATCAACGCGCGAGTCGCAGATTTGAAGGCGAGCCTTAGAGAGGCCGAGACTCAACTGGCAATGTTAAGCGCCCAGCTACGAGACTTGGGCTTTGATCGGCCTGTACAAGGAGCAGTGGAGAAGATGGAAGAGGCACTCGAGTGGAAACGGGTGTTGATCGAGGAGGTTAATGAGATAGGATTAGTGAATCAGCTGGCATTGGAGCAATATGATGGTCAGAAGGACAATTACAAGAATCTCAGCGTACGAATCACCCAGTTAGAGCAGGAGAAGTTGAAGATCATTGAGTTCATGAACGATCTAGAGAGACAGAAACGGGACACGTTCATGACCGCGTACAATAAGGTGAATGATACCTTCCAGAAGTTGTTCGGTGAGATGACTGACAGTAAGGGGAACGGGAAGATGGTGTTAGATAATCCGGAGAACCCGTTTGATGGCGGATTAGAGTTGATGCTACAATTCCCTGGTAAACCACTCTTGACAATCGGGAGTGCTAGCGGTGGAGAAAAGAGTGTCTCAACCGTCTGCTACCTGCTAGCCTTGCAGCAGATTCACCCTATGCCGTTCTATGTAATGGATGAGATTGACGCGCACCTAGACGTTGTGAATAGTCGAAGGTTGGCGACTTTGATAAGAAGCAGGAGTGGAGAGTCGCAGTTCATTGTCATCAGTCTGAAGGATACCACGATCAGTAGAGCAGAACGTGTGTATGGAGTATATGCTGAGAAGGGCATGAGCAACGTAGTCAGCCTGCCCGCGCTTGTTGGCAAGAACTAGAATCTTACTCTGCGATTCAGGACCCGCGAAGATTCTCAGTTGGCGGGACTTGAGTAGTCGAGTAACGTAGTCTTTCTTTTTCCGGGACGGGGGTCCTTCTTGAAGGCCGCAAGGTGTCTGTGCATGTCTCGTTCTTTTCTTCGACTGCTGTGGAAGTAGGCTTCGTCCACCGTACCTTCTGCCATTAGAACAGTAACCTTTCCTGGTTTGGTTCGTCCGGTCCGGCCTCGACGCTGGATCATGCGTATCTCGGAGGGGACCGCCTCGTAAAAGATGACATGATCTACATCCGGGACATGCAATCCCTCTTCTCCTATGCTTGTCGTCACGAGCACGTTGTAGCGGCCAGTTTTGAAATCGTCCAGTATCTGAACTTGTTGCTCTTGTTTCAATCCAATATCATCCATGTTTCGAGTCGCCTGTCCCACGAATCTTACCGGGGTTGCACTTGGGATATTCTTCAACCCGTCCACGATCAGGTCAGCAGTGTCTCGGAACTGTGTGAACACAATCAACTTAGATTCGGGTTTCTCTGCTAGCTGACTCGTAATGATACGGCGTAGCGACTGGTTCTTTGGATGTTCTTCACGTATGTTTTCTTCGCAGAGTTTCAAGGCCTCAATGATCCTAGGATCCTTTGCCAAGCCTAGTGAAGATCGGCTTGTTTTTTCATCAAGTCTCGACAGGAAACGCGTGACACTCCGCACACCCTGTGTCTCGACCATCTCGACAGCATGGAAGAGAGAGATTCCTTGGCTTTGTAAGACCAGGGCACCGTAGAGGTATCCAGCTCTCTCGGTCCGCAACTTCTTCCTAATACTGTCCCCGAGCTCTAGGAGCGTCCGCTTGTTGACATAGACACCTTTTGGAAGCAAGTGTAGATTTTGCAACCGTTCGATCTTCTCGTCCAACACTTTTCTCAGGATAGAACTGATCCTACCATAGACGGGTGGCAGAGCGACACGTTCCCAATTCACGGCAACCGGATTGACATAGCCGGAAACATCATCGTCCACCTCAGTACGTGCCTCTACGCCCTCGATAGCAAGTCTCTGGCAGATCTCGTCTATCCGGCTCTTTCGAGAGCTCGGCGAAGCGGTTAGACCTAGGATGCGTGGCGAAGAGGATTGGAGCTTGTAGGCCTCGGCGACCTGTGAATAGGCATAGTCTCTCACGCACCTGTGAGCCTCATCAAAGATGATCAGGCAGACATCCCGGAGAGAATAACGGCCCTTGGATATGTCGTTCCGGATTACTTCGGGAGTTGCAAATATGATCCTAGAAGTCTCGAAAAGCTCGACCCTAAGGCTTGGAACCGTCTCGCCTGTAAGGACGGTCGAAGCAATTTCCGATAGGTGTGTCTTGAAGAACTCCGAGTGCTGAATCACCAACGGCCTTGTGGGAGCAAGGAACAGGACGCGCCCCGTTGGGAACGCTACGAGACGCTCCCTGGCGACGAGCAGGGCAACAACCGTCTTCCCAAGTCCCGTCGGGAGAACCACAAGCGTGTTCTTCTCTAATGCGGAGGCGGCAATGTTCCTCTGATAATCTCTAACGTCGATCCCAGAGGAGACTAGCAACATGAAAGCGTCCGTAACCAGCTTATTTCGGCCCCGGCCGGGTCGAGTTCATCATTCATTAACGTGGCGGTATCAAATCAATCCACCTATAAACCCAAACTAATCGATTGCTAAGCTCGAACGTGAAAGGTGGAATAAATTTAATCCGTGAGTTCAGCTTCACAAGGTCAGGAAAGGGAAGGGTCGAATAGGAAATCAGCCCTGTAAGATGTCCTAGGGACAGACGGACGGCTACTTATCCATGAAATGGAAGGATCTTAGGCACAACGGCATCGCATTTCCGCCTGCCTACGAGTCAAAACAACTCTCAATCCGGATAAGCGGTCGAGAGGTACATCTGTCGACTGAAGCTGAAGAGCTCGCCTATGCTTGGGGCAAGAAACGGGCTACTCCATATGTGCAAGACCAAGTTTTCCAGTCGAACTTCTTATCTGACTTTGGAAAACTGTTACCCTCAGAATATCGGGGCGTCAATTATCGCGAGATTGATTGGACTCCTGTTCATGAGTATCAGATTCGAGAGGAACAGCAGAGGACTGACCCTCTCTTCAAGAAGAAAGTCGCTGCTCAAAGGAAGGAACTCAGACTCAAGCTGAAGGAGCAGTATGGTTATGCAGACATTGACGGAGTCCGGACCGAGATTGCAAACTGGATGGCAGAGCCTCCGAGTCTCTTCATGGGTCGCGGAAGCCATCCCATGCGGGGAAGATGGAAGCCGAGAGCCGGCCCTGAGGATGTTGTGCTCAACCTTTCCGAGAAGGCTCCTATTCCGCCCGGCAAATGGAAGGCGATCGTTCATGATCACGATTTCATGTGGATCGGCTACTGGGTCGACAAGCTCAGTAACGTCCGCAAGTACGTCTGGCCCTCGGACATTTCCAATCTTCGGCAGGAGAGGGACAAGCAAAAGTTCGAGCTTGCCAAGAAACTCACGAGATCACTTCCCACTGTCCGTAAGCACATCGACGTGGGACTCGCCTCGGATGATCTACGAATCCGAAAACTTGCGACAGTCTGTTACCTCATAGACAGTCTGGCCATGAGAGTTGGCGACGAAAAGGAAGAAGACGAGGCGGACACCGTGGGAGCATCAACGTTGCGAGTTGAGCATATCAAGTTTCACTCGAACAACGTAGAATTCGACTTTCTCGGAAAGGACAGTGTCAGATGGCAGAAAACATTGGATCTCCTGGGTCCACACAATCTAGTCCGTAAGAACCTGCAAGAGTTCTGCAAGGACAAGAAGAATGCGGACTTAGTCTTCGACGGGATAAACTCCTCATCAGTGAATCGGTTCCTCGGGACGTCGATGAAAGGATTGACGGCAAAAGTGTTCAGGACACATCATGCGACCGAGACTGTTCAAAAATACCTCGACCAATATGACGGG
>VBBA01000045.1 GCA_005888675.1 Candidatus Bathyarchaeota archaeon
AGAAACTGGATGACATCGAGATTCGTCTATCATTCGAAAGGAAGCAGGAGGAACCGAAGATCTTCGAATATTTCAACATCCACCTCATCCTTCGTGGAGAAGCCCTCTCGCCTGCGAAAGTCGAGAAAGCCCTTCACATGTCCGAAGAGAGCATTTGCCCAGTCAGCGTTATACTCGGGCTGAGCGGGGCACAGATGAGAACAACGTTCGCTATCGAGAACAAGACAGTCAGCTAGGTGCCCCCGGCAACAGGTGCTCGCTCGTTTTCGGGACCGGTTAATATTTCTGGGTGAGGCTTGGGCGCCGATGGGCTTTCCATGTGGACAGTGCCCTCTGCCTTGTTAGTTTCGAGCGTTTGTTTCGATTCCTTTTCCTTGCACCATTCTGCAAGTGCCTCCGCGGCGGCCTTGCTTAGTGAGCCACGTCCATAACCGTAGGCGTTCATTGCTGCCCTCCTGAATCGGATATTCAGCGAATCTGGAATGAAGATTTTCAGTTCGGCCATTCTTGAGCACTTTCTCTCTTTCTCACTTAAGTGACAATCTAGAGATTGATTGTGTTACGTTATCTCCCCTCGCAGTGGTTGCACCATGGGCAAATCAGTCAAGGGACTAGTCCCTTTATTGGAAATAGTGGTTTGGCATTGTCGAAGAATCAAGGCACGTCTGAAGGCTTTCATTCAATACTTCCACCGCTCGTTCGTTTGCTCGTCGGAGCCATTGTACTCCTGGTCGTCCAGAATGTCGTTCTGGGCTTTCCAGGAATGACCCAGTCCATCCCAGGAATCGCCACTCTCTCTGCCGCAGGCCTCGCGGTCTTGGCAGTGGGATTGGTCTTTGCCATGGTGGTTTTGAAGTTCGGGACACAGGTCTCCAATGCGGTGGCTGACGCGTACAGATCCGCGAGGTCGTGGGTACCTTTACTCACGTACTTCTTCCAGATAGCGGCACTATGGATCTTGTACATGGTCTGCCAGGGAGTTGCCAGCAATTTATTCACTAGCGCGCCTTGGGCGTACCCGTTGGTCTTCCTAGCGCTTGCCATAATCCCAACTATCAGAGTCGTTGCGAACATCGTACAATCCTTTGAAGGACCGAACGTGCAAAAGCACACCGTCTCAAGAGACCAGTTCTAAAGGAAGAGAACACTAACAGATCAAGACGACTCGAGTTCGGGATTTCCCCCCTTTCTTATTCTGAAAGAACCCTACACTTCGAGATAATCTCAATTCAATTCCTCAATATGGTCTTGTTGAACCAAAGACCCGACTATCCAGAGACAGTTGCGGCTACCGTCCCCCGTGTGCCTAACGACCTGAACCGTGGGGTTCCTGAAATCCTATATTTACCCCAAGGGCAATCACAGATTGGAAGAGTGATTCGAGGAGTTGCCGAAGATGAAGTATTCGAAGGAACAGATCCAACGCTTAACCAAACCAGTTTCTACTACAACGCCCAAACAGATTGGTCATATTGAGGAGTTGGTCCGATCATCCTCCGCGGTTGCTGAGAACACGCCGATTACGGTTACCCGTTACTGCAACAATTGTGGGCAGGAAACGCAGTTCAAAAGGGACGCATTGGGATACATGACTTGTTTAGTATGCAGGGAACAGGCGCCAGACCGCAGCGGAAGAGCCGACTAGATCCCTTCCACTACTCGCGGATCCTTCGATAGTACTGTCGCAAGTAGTATATCTTCCACCGTAGCCAACGGATCAGAAGGATTCCCCAACAGTAATGCGTCACGAAATTGTATCTTTGATAAAACGCCGGGTTGATTGGGTTCGGGATTGGCGTGGTCTTGCTAACTCGCCAATATTCATATGATAATAGCGATCAGTATTCTAGTGTAAACGTGGTGTTCGGTATTGGGTGTTCCTGAGAAGATCAAAGAAATCGAGGAGGAGATGAAGAAGACCCAGAAAAACAAGCACACCGAACACCATATGGGACTTTTGAAAGCGAAGCTAGCCAAACTTCGCGCTGACGTCGAAAGGTCCGGCGGTGGCAAAGGAGGAGGACAGAGTTTTGAAGTCAAGAAAGCCGGAGCCGCAACCATAGTCCTGATCGGGCTTCCTAGTGTCGGAAAATCGACCATTCTCAACCGACTGACGAATGCGAAATCCAAAGTCGCAGCATACGCATTCACAACATTGACCGTTGTTCCAGGGATTATGAGGTTGAACGGGGCTGACATCCAGATTCTGGATCTTCCGGGAATAATCAGTGGTGCAAGTTCGGGGAAAGGAAGAGGCAAGCGTGTCCTCTCCGTAGCTAGGAATGCCGATCTAGTTCTTCTCGTCCTTGACGTGTTTCAGCCGGGTCAGGTCCAGCTGTTGCGGGACGAGCTTCAGGCGATGGGTATACGTCTGGATCAGAAGCGGCCAGATGTTGTAGTCACAAGGGCAGACAAAGGAGGAACCGCCATTACCAGCACGGTAAAATTGACTAGGCTCTCCCAGAAAACGATCAAGGGGATCATGGAGATCTACGGGGTATCTAACGCCAGCATAATCATTCGAGACGACATAACGGACGATCAGTTGATCGATGTAATGGCAGGGAATAGACGGTATGTCCCTTCTCTGACAGTTTTGAACAAGGTTGACTTGGTCAACCAGGAATACCTTGGTGCCGCAAAGAAGCAATTGGGCAACTATGTTCCTTTATCGGCAGAGAAGGATGTTAACATGGAAGTTCTCAGGGATAGAATATGGGCGACGCTTGATTTTATCCGGATCTACTTGAAACCGCGAGATCGTGGCCCGGACATGGAGCATCCATTGATCTTGCCCTCCGGCTCGACCCTGTATGATGTGTGCAAGAGGATTCATCCGAAGTTCGGGGAAGATGCGAAATACGCCTTGGTCATCGGGTCCAGCGTCAAGTTCGAAGGTCAAAGGGTTGGTCTTGATCATATTCCGAACGACAAGGACATAGTGACTATCGTCAAATAGGGTCCGAGCGTGAATACGGGCGTCTCCCTGATTTGGGCCTAATTCTGGTAATCGATTAACAGCAAGTACCTGCCTCCAGACGCATTAGCTGTTCTCGAGGCAGAACTATGAAGAAGTTCATGATGACGATCAATGCACAAGTTTTCCATTTGTTGGAAGAGGAGGCCAAGGATAGGGAAGTTAGCGTCCAGGAGTTCGTTAGGGCCGTGATTCTTCCAGATTGGTTCAAGAAACAAGAGGCCAGACAGCTCCCTGCCTAGGATATGGGAGAGCAGGCTGGGTGATCCGAGAAGTAGGCGATTGTGAATCTTGAGCTTATCTATGAATGGTTTTTGCTCGGAGCTCGCCTTTGGCAAGTTCGACTCCTTTGATACCCCAACTCCATGAGACCTTAGGCGTGAACTTGAGGTATTTGCCGGGTCCAAACATTCCCTTGTGATCCACTACTTCCGCAGTGCCTTCGATCTTGATTCCTCTTGGCTTCCAAGGATCGATGGATTCCATGTCGTCGATCACGATGGTTACTTTCTCGTTTCCGGCCTTGACGTTCTTGTACTTCCGGGTCCGATGGAAGATCTCTTGACTGTGACTTCCAATGTAGAATTGTTTCCCGTCGAACTCGAACGCTACAGGGACAACATCCGGGCGTCGATCACGTGATACTGTTGCGATCCTGGCGAGACGTTGAGTTTTCAGGTATTTGACTTCTGGTTCAGAAAACAATTTTTGCGACTCCTACAGCTTCGTCCTGGGTAGACGAATATATAGACTCGTTCGAGAGAACGTGAAGTCGAGAGGTATTCTAGGAGCTTTGGTTCTTGCTCCCCAGCTGGAACTCGTCGTGTAATGCTCTTACGGTCTCGGGTCCGTCTACGTCCGATACGACGAACGAAATGTTGTACTCGGACGTGCCTTGGGCGATCATTCGAACGTTC
>VBBA01000147.1 GCA_005888675.1 Candidatus Bathyarchaeota archaeon
TACAAATCCGAAATGGACCAAGACTCCACCTGACGAGTGGTTTTCTCCAACTCAGAATCTGGTAGCTAGTGAGCTTCGACGTGCAAGATTCAAAGGAATCAAGGCGCTCAGGCTGAAGAGCAATCGGATAGTCAAAGGAGAGGCCGCAAGGAAACTTCTAAGAGACTGGGACATCAGGGAAACTTTCTGGAAGTCTCACAAGGCCTTCCTAGTTTCTCAAGGATTGGAAATTCCGGATTGGATTATTTGCGCTGGACGAAAGTCGTAAGGGCTCAGCAGGGTCAGACCAGCTCATAATGACGTACTATCAATCTGGCGACCTTCTGAGGAGAGTTGCGGCTCGTGTCAATACTCAGACTCTCGACGGAAGGAACCTCTGATAAGAGGTCGAACTCTTTGAAGAGGCTATCAAGATCCCGTTTACTGGCTAGCTTCCCCTGACTCCTTCTAGATTTGACAACTACTCTTCGAGCGAGTTCTTCTAGGCTACAGTGGAGCCGGACAAAGAGAACTTCTCCATTATGAGACACGACTCTTCTTATGATGTCCTTGACGAACTCATCGTCCTCCCCTTTGCCGTAGACGAATGTGAAGATGATATCGACGTTCTCTTTGGCTGCCTCCTCAAGCATCTCCCTCCGATACTTATCCACCAGTCTCTCGTATACGGGAGTTCCGAATTGGAAGATGGATTTGACGAAATCGATCGAGACATGGTTGTGATAGAGTTTGAACCCAGTTTGTTTTGAAAGCTCTATTGCGACTGTGAGCTTTCCCACGGCTGGTGGGCCGTAGATGAATACGAGTCTCACAGACAGTAATCCCATTGTAGTTGGATGCCAAGGACAGTCTTAGGATTTGATGGCTTGCTTGAGTCCGACAAAACAGAACAAGACAGGGTTTATCGAGTCTGTTTCGATCAGTGCGGTCTCCATCGCCATGATCGAGCGAGCCGTTGCCATCTCCACATCCTCGGACGGAACACGCATGTCTTTTATCAAATCCCAGTAGATGTATGGTTCCCAGGAAAAATGAACCTCTCGGAAGAGTGTGTTGAGAGGTTTACGCATCTCCTCGAACCGGTTGTAATGCTCCTTTCGACTAGGCGCGTTGTATTCTTTCATGATCTCTCTAACTGATTGGTCCATGTTTTCCGGGAGCTTCTTTCGGGACTTGTACCAGCCTGATTGTTGCAGAGATCTTCGAACGCTGTAGATCCAGGCCGCGGTCTTCTTGTCTAATCGATCATATGCGTATTCGATGCAGATTATCTGTTCATCCTTCTTGAGGAGATCATATGCTTTCCTGACTGCTTTACTGGGCTGCGGGATGTGATGGAGCGATCGGCTGAAGATGACAAGGTCGAAACTCTCGCTTGGATGGTTCCATTGAGAAAAGTCGGATATTTGGAATTCGAGTTTACCGCGTTCATCCTTGTATGGATCGGTGTCCATTGTTCGCTTTGCGTTTTGTATCATTTCCTTGCTGTAATCAATGCCTATCACGTCATGGCCTTCCCGTGCGAGTTCAAGGCTAAGCCAGCCTCGTCCGCATCCAACATCGAGAATCCGGAGTCTTTGGCCGAAAATGTATTCGTCTACAAGATTGTGGACTTCTCCAAAAGTCAGCCTTGCAAGGTAGGGCTGGCGCCACGGAGAATCCTTCATTGAAGGCCAGCTCTTGAGCCTCCGAAGATCCGGTGTGAAATCCCTAGGAGGATTGGTCAATAGATCTTCCTCGAACCTACGACTTTCAGGCTGCAACTTTACGGTTTACGAACCTTGTGAGGCTAAGAACGGAACGTTCGGCCGCTACGGTTCATGTCTCTTTCTATGATCGCAGCATACGCCGGGCCAGTGGAGTCTATGAAACGGTTGATCTTCCAGCCTGTTCCCTTGAGTATCTTCCGCATTTGATTCTTTGAAACGAGTAGATAGTCGAACCATGGGGTCACAAAGGTCCTGTACCTGAGTCTCATTCGGACTTGGCCGGGCATCCTGCCAAGTTTACGATTTCTCAAATGATACTGTCTGTGCAACGGATCCACGGGTGGTTTGTAAATGTCCAAGCTCTCCGCGATGATACGTGCGCCCGGACTAGTCATTTCATAGAACCGTTTCAGCAGTTGTCGTGCCTGTTTGAAGCTGCCGAAGAGTCCAAAGTTGTTGCCTATCATTAGGATCGTATCGAACTTTCCTAATCGAAAATCAATTTCAGAAATCGGCCTGATCATCACATTGTTTACCCCTCTTAGTTTGCAGACTTTGACAGCCAATGGAGAATTGTCGACTCCTAAGACATCGTAGCCTTTCTTCTGTAAATAGAGCGACCATCTTCCACCTCCAGAGCCGATATCGAGAACTCTGCCCTTCACATAACGCACCGCATTCTTCTCACGAGTGGTCCAGTCCTTGTATTCGGAGAGGTAGTATTTTGGAAGAGCCGGGTTGGGATCGATGTAGCCATCGTCCCGTTCCACACACTCTACTACTGGACGACCTTTGAAGAAATCGTATAGTTGATGGCCGTAGGCATCCTGGCGATTGGTCAACATACCATTTCAATTACCAAGAAGAGGTCACTTTGTTTATAATTCGATCCGTTTCAGAGTCCGTCTAATGCTCTAGCTGTTTTTCTGACTTGGCTCTGTCGACTCCTCGTCCTCTTTAGAGGAGACCAGGGCGGCGACGTATCGTTTCACGGTCCCAGGAGCACCGGCCCCCTTGCTTTTAGAACTCTTGTACTGATTCAGTTTCATCTGGTCGTATCGGTACTCCATCAGCATCAATAAGACAAATGCGACTGCGAAGGTTAGAACGGCAGTCCAGAGCTGCGTGAAGAGGAAGAAGTAAAGAAAGCCTGACAATCCTGTGGCACAAACAATGGCGATTATTCCAGAGCCCCATTTGAACGCTTCAAGCGTTTGCGAGTTCCGGATACGACGTAATGATCGTTTAAGTCTCAAGTGGCTACGATTGTATGATCATTGCGTACTTTGGGAATAGTCTTTCCCCTGATTGCCTCATGGCAAGAGAGAAGCTCTCTGATAATCTCATCCCTACCGCTCTGCAACTCGGACACCTCATGTGAGCCCTTCGAGTTTCATGATCAATATCATTGTTTTATACCCCTCGACCAAGCACAAAGCAAAAAACATGAATCTGAAAAA
Organism: Candidatus Bathyarchaeota archaeon; assembly: GCA_005888675.1. GTDB lineage: Archaea > Thermoproteota > Bathyarchaeia > 40CM-2-53-6 > 40CM-2-53-6 > BA-13. The sequence continues at coordinate 3,170 of VBBA01000147.1, forward strand.
CAAGTTAGTAGTCACTGTTGCCATTCTCGCAGTCATGGCAGTCGCTTTCGCTCCTTCAGCACACGCTCAAACCATCACAACAAGAACCGACCAAGCATCCTATACGCCAGGCGGCACCGGAACACTCTACATCACGGTCGTCAACCCCAGCTCCACGGACACTCTTGAGATAAGGAACCTCACGATCTACTTCCCATGGGCCGGCTTCGTCGATGGTAAATGGGCATCCGGCGGCAATGTAAGCTACAACCTCGCACCTTACAAGGTACTAACTACGAGCGGCTCGCCAAGCGGCGGCAACATCTTTACCTACAATACTCAATTCAGCATACCCTCCTGGTTCCTTAGCGCCAGCTCGAACTGCCCAGGGAACACAACAACCAGATACGGCATCTACGCCAGATGCCTCCTTCTTGGGACCAATACGAACGGCCTGCGCTATGAGTCTCAGAGCTTCACCATTGTCATGGCGAGCCCAACCTACAACGCGCCCAACTTCACGGAAATGCTACTCCCATTGGGAACATTCGTCGTTCTAGTCGTTGTCGCAGCGCTCTTGTTCATGATGTGGACTGGCATCAAGCGGCTAGAAACCAAGAAGCCTTAGCCATCACAGCAACCCAAGAGTCAACCCTCGTCCACTCCGAGCGTTTCTTCAACACTCCTTCTCTTTCTTAACTGATATTTTTCCAATCGCCCCAGGGAAGATCGAGGGCTCTACATGTCTGATTGTTTTCTTAGTGTACTAGATCGTAGATCTTGGGATCAGAGGTCCGATGATGGTTTGAGCATGGCGTATGCTCGAGCTAGCGAATAAAGAGTTGGAGGGGGATCTTAAGTTAGGAGTTGATTACTTCTTGGCGTAGACTTTGCCGCGGTAGGTTCGTTGGCTCATGTCGCCAGATCCTTCGATCCAGCCTTTGGTATTGTTGAGCCATGCGAGCTTCGGGGATTGTGTCATGAAGAAGACTTCGCCTTGCCATGCGCCTGTGGTTGGATTGGCCATGTGGCCTGTTCCTTTGCTGCTCATTACGAGCATGTCGCCTTCCTTAGTTGTGTTGAGAGCCTTTCCTTCCCATTCATTGGTCCCGTCGGGTTTGAGGAAGACGCTGATGGTGTTGAGTGCTCCACCGTTGATTTTACCTGTGGTTTGGCCTTCATCGTTCATTTCAATGCGGACGCCGTGTGGTGTGATCTCTTTGATTGTACTTGAAACTGTTTTGCCTTGGATTTCGAAGAGTAGTTCGCCTTTTGACATTTGAGTTGTAGATTGCATTTTTCTTATCTACCGTCGAGGCGTATTGCGTCTGGTATAAGGTCATGTACGGACTGACAACGACTCTGTTAGCCCATCACTACATTGGATCCACTATAGCTTGCGGGATGATATCCGGTTACGTCAGAGTGTCTTTCAAAAAAAGGGGGGGGACGGAGAGAATGTCGTAAGCTGTCTAATGCAGGAAAGCTTGGAAGCACGCGACATCGTATTGTGCGACAGCATTTGAGTTGGCGGGTGTCAGGGTGTTCTGTCCGTTGCCGGCGTAGTGAAGGTCAGCAATAGCGAACCCTGCTGTGTTGAAGCCTTGTGGAGTCAGTAGTCCGGTGAAAAAGACCTGACAGCTCTGGTTGGGCTGTCCCGGTGTGCCTGTAGTGGTGTCTGCTTTGACTGGTCTTGCTGAAGATGACAGTGCGAAAACCGCGAGTAAAGCCAGGATGAGTAATAGCTTGGTGTTCTTCATTTTTCTGCTCAACGAATGTCGATCAAACCCAGAGGATAAGAGAGTTTACCAAAATCATGCATCAATTCGCCTTCAGGAAGATTTCGAGCCGGTCTTATGACGAGTTTGCGGACCACGTGTCCCTAGGACCGTGAACTTGGAACGTTGTTGACAGAATGAATATGGGACGAGCCGATGAGATGGATGTGAGAGCTGCACCGAAGGCGAGCATTGGTAATTTGACTAAGAAAGGACTCATTGCAGGAACTCTTCTGACGCTAATCGGCTATGGAATGTTCATAATGCTGGAGTTCCCGAGTACATGCACCAGATACACGAACTATTGTTATGGTATCGAGCCTCCCTCTGTTCGCGTTCTAGTAAGTACGTTCTCCCTAGCTTTAGGTAGTATGGGAATCGTGATTGCTATTGGAAGTCTGCGACGAAGATGATGGAAGAATTGTGCCAGCTCTCTAACAAAGTTAGGTTTAGCCAGTGCTCTGAGGATGGTCTTCTTCAGATTCTGCGGTTCCGATCTCTCTTCTTACGATGACGATGTAGCTTAGGTAGACTATTCCGGCAAGGGCGATTAGTCCCAACAGGTCTAGTGAGACGATGTCGCTGGAGTAAGCCGTGACTATCGCTGAGGTCGAATCGTACGTTGCATGTAGGATAGATGAGATCGCTAGTCCAGCATATCCTAGCCAGTGTTTGCCTTTGTATTTTGCTTGGCCGATATAGAAGCCTGTGATTGCGCCCCAGAACGCGTGTCCTGGAACACTTAGGAAGGCTCTGATGATACCGGTGAGGATTTGTGCTTCAGGTGTTGGGGCGCTGAGAACATAATCGATGTTTTCAATGGTTGCGAAGCCGAGAGCTGCGGATACTCCTAGTACGATGCCATCCATGGGACCATGGAACTTGGGATTCTTGAAAGCACCTCGCTTGACCGCGAAGTACTTGCCAAACTCTTCCCCTGGACCGACGAAGATGAATAGAAAGACGATGGTTTCTATGAGTCCATTATCGGGATGGAGTAGTTTGTCTCCGATAATCTCGAAGATAATGGCAGGGATGACCCAGATTGCGCCTAGGATGAAGACTTTGATCATTAGTCCTATTGGTTCTCGTATGAATCGTTCCTTGTGACGGAAGAACCAGAGAAGGAAGACGGATGGTGCGACTGCTAGGAGTAGTAGTTCGTACGTGGTGACCATGGCTCACATGGCTTGAGACGGGTTGGTTTACATAGCTTGTGTTGAGACAGAGTAAATGCGCGCTGAAGTAGGGTCGGTCCATCAATTCTCAGTATTTTGGAAACTCTGAATTTTGGAGTCCATAGCGAACGTTTGGAATATATTCGGTCTCACCGCTGTCGTGTGTCTCCGTGTTGGATTGTGTACTGAAGATATATTTTTCGCGGGTGCGAAATATTTGCTCTTAGCGACGAGGGAGAAGAAGGATGAGAAGAGTGGGGTTGACGCGCATCAGATCCATCCTTCTTCTCTTCCTCGTCAGCGTCATAGCCTATTCACCAGTAACCATTTACGTGAATGCCCAAACAACATCTGGCCTAGTTTGCGTTTCACGAGTGTCATACTCCTGTCCGATTGTGCAACCCGTCTATACGGGAAGGCCTGGTACACAATTGAGCGTGAATGTTGTTGTTCAAGGAGCTGAACCCTTTGATGCATATTCTGTCGTGATAGGTGTAAACTCCTCGATACTACAACCAGTTGGTGTTAACGCGACTGGCGGACTATTGCCAAACATCAACAGCATGATCTGTACCGGTGGACAAGGTGATCCATGCGCCTACTGGTTGGGTCTTGGTCCTGGAGATGTTCGTGTCGCGGGCTGGGGCTCGGTAACCAATACGACAGGTGTAGATTTCACAGTTTCAAGTTCGGGTTCGATATCGAATCAGTCTGTTACTACTGGTCTCCTGTTTACGATTACGTATGAGGTACGGGCGGAGACGAAGGGGACTCAGATTGTCTTGTTCGATCAGGTGAGTCCGTCTGGCTGGAGCTGCGCTTGCGCCTTGTTTTCCAATTCTGTGAAGGGTGAGAGCTTCCAGTCGAACGTTCAGGGAGGCTGGTTCAGCAACTCTAGTTTGTTATTTGGTGATGTGAACGGTGACTGCAGGGTTGACTTGTTGGATGTGGTGCTGATTCTTTTTGCTTGGGGCTCTATGCAGGGCTCGGTTAACTGGAATCCTTCGGCTGATCTGAATGGTGATGGTAAGGTTGACCTCATAGACTTCTATGCAGCCGTTATGAATTACGGCAGCGTATGCTAGTGTGAATGAACTGGCTGGGGAGAGGTTCCGTGGAATAGTAGGTTTCTAGGGGCTATGAGATTGTCCAATTGGAGTGTATTATTGTCGAGAAGCTTGCGGTGACTCCTAGTACGGTGAGGTTTGCGGTGATTGTGGTGTCGAGCTTGTAGATGCCTGGTGCTTTGACTCCCTGATCTATCGAAAGATAGAGTGTATGGCTTCTTGTTCCTATTCCTCCGTTGATATTGGTGTGTCCGAGGTCGATTGTTTGGTTGGAGGGGTTGGTCAGGCGTAGTGAGATTGTGATATTGCTTGATCCTCCAGAGCTGGAGACGTCGGTGTCTGTTGTCTGGACGGTTCCTCGTGATCGGATACTGAGGTAGTATTCGTAGACTGTGACTGTGCTTACGCTAACCTGTGCGTCGGTGTGAGTGAACGAGCCGGTTGTTTCGCTGAAGGTTACCTTGGAAACAGGTACTGTGAAGCCTCCGGCAAGTGCTACCGGTACAAGGAGTATAGCGATGACAATGACTGCTATGATTGCTAATGGAAGGATCCTCTTTGACCTGGGTTTCGAGGGTGACGGAGGAGATGTCATTTCTTGTACTGGAACTGCACCGTCTCCGAACGGGATAATAGATTTGTCCAGAGAATTGACCTACTATTGTCTCTGACGAATAATTCAAAACCATCCGCTTGGATACTCAAACGAGGCTGCAGTGAATGTGTAGAAACATCAAGACATTGTTCAACTTTGATCCACCTGTCACTCACGAGGAGGTCCGTGATGCCTCTCTTCAGTTTGTGAGAAAGATCAGTGGTTTTAGCAAACCATCGAAAATTAACGAGCAACAGTTCTCCGTTGCGGTGGATGAAATAACCGAGATATCGACACGTCTTCTACATTCGCTAGAGACTAATGCGATACCGAGGAACAGGGCTGAAGAGGCGGCGAAGGCCAAGGTTCGCGCTGTGGCGAGATTCCGACAGTAAGTTGTCCTTTCAGTTGTTGGTTGATGGAGGTGGGGCGGGTGACTCTGTAGCTGGTAATGGTACGGGTGGTGATGGTGAGCCATCGGCTCCCGAACCAGTTTCGCTTGGTTGGGGTGGTGGAGCTGATGGGCGTCGACGTCTATGTTCTAGGACTGCTGCGACGGCTGCGACCGATGCGGCCACGATGATCAAGCCGAGAATAGAGTATGGATTCGTTAAGAGTCCAATGACAAAGGCTAGTCCAGACGGTGGTTTGGTGTACACGATGGATATTCGATGCTGTGATAGGGCGAAGTTGAATCGTACATCATATTCGGTCCCATTCTTTGAACTCGTAGAGGCTATGACTCCGGCATCCTCATAGACGGTGATAGCCGTATTGTTCAATCCTGAGGGGATTCTGACAAGAGCTTTTCCGGTTCCCACGCCGTCAACATTGAATGTGATCGCTGTCGAGTTGGACGCTATCCCTGTCGCTTCCAGGTTCGTTCTCAATCCAACCGCATACGACTTCCCAGAGCTCGATACATCCACTAGCGAATTGTATGGGTATGCAGTGTAGTCGACTAGTTCTATGTTGAAAAATGGCGAGCCTCCTAGTTGAAGCGTTCCCTTGACGAGATTCCCGACTTGCGGTGAATAGTTTGACTCTTGTGAAGAGGTTGTACTTCCTAATTTGTATGTTTGGGTCACGTCCTGCTTGATTACATAGGATTGGAATGCTCCAGCTTGGACCGTAGTGCGTTCCGTCCTTTCTACATTGAACATGGAAACTACGTCGGAGCTGTTCGTCGTGGTCGTGATTCCTCCGCCAACTCCTGGCCCAGTAGAGGTTTGGGTGACATGGGCTGAGCTGGTCCAAGAACTTCCCGCAGTGAGCGGGAATTTGTAGTATTCAAGTGGAGGAGCGACATCGCCTTCGCCTGAGATGGTGAAGGAGATGATGCCGCTGGAGATGGTGATATCCAAGGTGTCTCGGATATCCGCGAGATCACTGACCCGTCGATAGAACGCGCCTGTCAATGTGAAGGAGTAGGTACCTGCGGCAGTCCCGCTGAAAATTGTGAATGTCCCAGAGCCGGAGATATCGATTTTGTAGCTATCGTATGATTGACCGCCGACGATCACCGCCTCGATGTCGTGTACGGTCTGTGTGAGACTGCCAGTGAATGATCCCTGTGCAGTGGCTCCAGTCAGAGTTGGGGCGGAGGTGATACTGTATTTCCACATGTCTCCAGCTGATAGGATTGGTTTGGGTGCGTCGGCTCGGACGTTAGGCGGTAGGAGTACGAGCATACTGGCGGAGATGATGAGTAGGAGGATGGCGTGTTTCTTTATGGCTGTCAATCGTGATAACCCTGTTCAAGAAATAGAGGGGTGAGTGTTTTAACGCTTCAGTTTGTCTCGTGTGGACAAGGCTAACTTTTGTTAGCAGACCAGCTGGCTCGCGTTCGAATAAATGAAGATGTTCCTGTAAAGTCTCGAAATCCTCAGTCTTGAGATGGCTACGAGCCGCTTCGGATCTCGGCGATCCTCTTCCAACCGGGCCATTTCTGCTCTATCAATCGATCGAGCGAGTACTTGCTCGGACCCGATGTCGCGTTGATGAGTAGTAGTAGCATGAAAGCGATGGCGTAGATTATTCCGGTTCCTATGTCGGTCGAGCTTGGTCCGTATGGTCCGCCGAAGCCTTCTGGGACGGACCATAGTATGAGACTGTAGAAGAAGCCCAGGGTGTAGGCTAGTTTTCTTAGGAAGCCAGCGATTAGACAGAAAGCGAGGAGTAGTTCTAGGAGTGCGATTGAATAAGCGAAGAGGGCGGGGTTTGTGGATGTTGTGGAGGCCCAGAATGAGAACCATCCAGCAAGCCAAGAGGGTTGATTGGCCGCCGTCGAGGATATCAAGTCAGAAAAAGATTGGGCAAATTCTGGCTGGAATTTGAACGCGGCGTCAACCAGCCAGACCAGTCCGAAGACTACTCTCATGACGGTCTTGAGCTTGTCACTGTTCCTTGCAAACCAGTTGTCGAGGCCGACTTGGAGGGCGGTAACAGGTGTCGCTTTGGTTCGTAGACCTGTCGAGGAGTCGAATCCTCCTGAAACTAGTTACTGGAGTTGCGTCCCAGAAAAAGTCTTGTTCTGCGCTTTAACACGACTTCAAAGAAGAGTGTTTGTCGAAATCTCTTATTATATTCTGGGATTGCTGTTCGGGGAAAACCTATCTGTAGGCAGCACCAATCATATCCTGAACGGTCTCCGCATGTGCTTGGGATGACTTGTCTTGCTGCCTAGATCTAGACGTATTCATTGCACTGTGATATTGCTACTAATCTTGGCAGTCCCTTTTGCATCCTGCCGTCTAGGCAATTCTCCCGTAACGAAGATCTCGCGGGTCCGATTCTCCCCATTCTTGGACGCCGTTCAACCGGACGTAACGCCTCCTGTCTGGCCTGAAGGCAGTAAGATAATTGCGACTCTTATCACGGCGAGTTCTCTCAACATAGGCTACTCTCACGCATCCGATGACAATGGAATTGTGAACTACAAGATATTGGTCAATGGAGCATGGGATGGGATGTTGCACATGGACAACAGCTACTATGCCGACAACATGTTCGGAATGAGCAGTCTTCCATCAAACACGACCTATACTTTCCAGATTATTGCAGTAGATCCTTTCGGCAACCAGAGCGTGGGGCCTTCCGCAACTTTCAGTACCGCTCCTCAAAACTGCGCTGGCTACGAAGCGTGCTTGGTTTTCATGGCAAGCTACCATGGGATTGCATATCCTGGTGCGACTATCGTTTTGGTGGGTACGTTCAGCAACTCGGGGCAGGACCCGATTAGGGTTCTGGGCATGAATGTGACCGGCGACTTCGGCTCGTACATCAAAGAAGGGCCGGTCCTTAGCACTGGACAGACCGCAAACCGGACCGTCAACGTTGTCATTCCGTCGAATGAGACGCTGGGACCGCATATGATTGATTTCTTCGTCTCTTGGCAGTATCAAAAGATCATCGATCAGCTGTGGTACTTTGGGTCGAATTTCTGGAAGAACAGTACTTTGACGGTGGTAAGTCGCCCGTCTTCTACTCAGCTTCCGGGGACATCGAACCGGTTACGGAGTCTGGGCTGGCTCACGGGCATGCTGGCAGGCGTCATGAGTTATGGATGGTTGATCATCGCTCCTTATACTGTCCTAGTTTCTCTCGGCTCGATAATGGTCGTCAAACGCGACATGAGGAAGAGAGAAGCTCTGAGAAAAGCTTCCGTTAACTAATGATGAGTATCGTTCTCACGAGCTAAGGAATTGTTGTAATGCCAAGGTAGCGAGGAGACGAGGTAGGTGTGAAAGTATTCGGAAAGTCTCTTTCACGTCTTGAAACTTCACAATCTACCCCCCCCCCTTTTTACAATTTTATTTTCTACTGCGCCTCAAAATGAGCGAGTTCGACCGTCTTCGCTGGATCATGCATAAAATTTGTTAAGTGGAAGAGCGCCGCGTGCGCTTAACGAAGGAGGCGCTACATGATCACTTTTTTCCCTCTCCAGCCTCGGACAAAGACGAATTCACAAGAGACTTGCTTCAGAGCCCTTCCCGATTCTTTAACTATGCTGTCGAGAGAATTTGCTTTATCGGTCTGTGATCTATGGCCCGGAGTACGAGCGAGGCAGGTTCTCGGGAGGCTCCTTTTCGGTCCTTGATGGACTGGGTCCTCCAACTCCCAGATGTTACTCAGGCCGCCCATAGAATGGGTGGGACCGAATTCCGGGTCCATGGACTGGAATTCATGCATTCTCATGGTCCATCTTTCTTGGACGTACGTCTATCGCCGAAGGAACAGGCACGAGTGCTTCGGAAAGGCAAGCCTGAGCATCACCGAGCAGACGTGCATCATCATGAGGGATGGGTAAGCTTCAGGATTGAAAGTAAGGAGAGCGTTGAAAGAGCCAAGGAACTCGTTCAACTCGCATATGAAAATGCGAAGGGGACAAGTGAGCATTGACGGGGGCAAAGGCCCTCAGCGGCTCCCGAGAAGACAAAGCTCTAGACTTTATCTTCTGAGCGTATTCTTCTCGATCTTATCGCGGGGTAAAGCCTGGTCTAGTGTCGTGCGGGGGAAGGCACCATGCTATTGTGGTGTCTCCCGTGTTGCCAAGCCAGGTCAAAGGCGCAGGGCTCAGGACCCTGTCCCGTAGGGGTTCGTGGGTTCGAATCCCACCCCCCGCACCAAATTAGACAATAGAACCAACAGGAAGCTGGTGGACGGAGGTTGGTTCTCATCTTAGGAGCAATCCTACGCTTTATATTTGTAATTGAATTATGAAGGATCGGCGTTTGTTTGGCAACAAAGACGAAATGGCAATTTGAAGCAGAATATATTCAAAGCTGTAACTGCGATTACGGGTGTCCCTGCAATTTCAACGGGTACCCGACCCATGGCAATTGCGAGGCCCTAGTCGCCTATAATATCAGGAAGGGACGGTTCGCCAGCACTAAGCTGGACGGCGTCATCTTCGCTGAGGGATTATGGTGGCCCAAAGCGATTCACGAAGGGAACGGCATTGGCACCCTCTACATTGACGAAGGCGCGACTCCCGAGCAGAGAAAAGCGATTGAGCAAATCTTCAGCGGCAAACATGGGGGCGGAGTATTCGAAATCTTTCCCCAGACCTTCGCCAAGACATTGCCAACGAAAGTGGCCAAGATTGACTTCCACTACAACGGTTACAATAGCTGGTTCAAAGTAGAAGGGCTTGGCGAAGTAAGATCAACATACATTACCAACCCAGTCTCGGGAGAGAAGTTCAAGGGAGAAGTAGTCCTCCCAGGCGGCATTAACTGGAAACATGCTATCGTGACCAATATCAAGAAATGGTGGATGAAAGACCGCGACCTCCTGGCAACGCACCAGAACAGGGCCGGCTTCGTAACCACCGTTAAATTCAGCGACAAAGGCTGCATAGGATAAGGATCGAGGAAGCTCTCGAACCGCCTCGTTGACAAACAAACCTTGCTCGTTCACCCTGTCAATATGCAGCCATCTTCGTAAATCTCCGTCGATTCCATTCCTACCGAAATTTGTTCTAGTGACCCTGTAGTGAAGACACTTCTCATCGCCCCGGCAACTAAGTTACCACTGCCTGTTGCCATCTTGGCAGGGACATTGCTATCATTATCGACAGCGGCCTGGCTTCTGGTGGCTCAGTCCAGCATGCCTATGGCAGGGATGCTGGACCCCGTCGCCCTAGGGCTGTTCACGGGAATCTGGGGAGTCGGAATGGTGGCCATGATGTTTCCCTCCCTCATACCCATGGTCTACACGGTCACGGTATCAGCACGGAAGAAGCTAAAAGATGACCAAGGAATCGGACGATTTCAACAACATGTTGCTTTTCTGCCAGCATCACTGTTCGTTTTGGGTTATGTTGCCGTCTGGACTTTTGTCGGCACCGTCTTCTACCTCGCAATAACTCTCTTGGCGCAACTCGGGTTTCCTGTTATGGGGTCCCTGGGTTTGTGGGCCGGCGTCACCATATTTCTAACCGGGTTGTACCAGTTCAGCGGCTTCAAGCAGAGAGCCTTGATGAAATGCCGGAGTCCTATGAGTTTCATCATGATGCGTTGGAGAAATGGAAACAGTGGAGCTGCCGTGATGGGCGTGGACTATGGCATGTTCTGTACAAAGTGCTGCTGGGTCCTCATGGCAGGGCTCTTGACGGTAGGAGCCATGAGCTTACCCTTGATGGGGGTATTCTCCATCATCATCTTTGCCGAGAAACTGGGCCCGTTTGGACCCGCCATCTCAAAGCTGGTGGGAGCTGCCTTCTTAGCAACAGGAATCCTTCTGATCATCTAGTCTAATTATTCGAACGCATGCGGCCTCTAGCTTATAGCTAATCGAAAAACGCTATCTGAAAGTCACTACTTTCTCAGGGATTAACTCCCAGATCGTGCTCTTTCCGGAGCAAGAATCCTAAGCTGGAACGGGTTAGCTTAATACTCCACTTCCGGCGCTATAGAATGCTGAGTAGTGTTGGAAGGGCAGAAATTCAAGGCACGCTTCTCAACGAGACTGCCTAACGGAGACTTTCTAGGCATCACAGTATGGCCAGGTAAGAGTGACCCTAACGCCGAGGTTCTGACTGTCCAAGTCCGTCATCAGACGGGTCAGGATTGGGAAACCGTTGGAAAGCTAGCAGTCTATCGAACATCTGATGGAAAATACTCTCTGCTTCCTGAGAGGACCCAACCAGCTGGTGCTCCTAAGACAGAAGCTGTTGCACAATAATCGTGACGTCTGAACTCAATTCAGAATTAGGTGGCTGACTCCGAACTCGTGCCATAGATATCGCTGCTCAACTGCTTCGTGATACGCCTCTTTCACTCGATCAATCCCAGCAATCGTACTGAGCATGGCCACAAAGGCAGGCTGTTTTGTATGGAATTGGTAGGATATTCTGGTAATCCGTTAAGAATCCGGAATCCTGCCA
>VBBA01000046.1 GCA_005888675.1 Candidatus Bathyarchaeota archaeon
CGCTGAAGGTTGCGTCAAGGCGCATTTTGAAATGTGCACTTTTGGAATCGCCGTTGAAGATCATCCGGACTTGGCCATTCTTGGCCTCTGGGGTTGATTGAAGGGTCAACCGGATGTTCTTGTCTCGTTTGGTGAACCAATCGATTGTGATTTGGCTTAGGATCTCCGGGATCTTCCCGAACCCAGCACCCTTATGCTTCTGGTTGAACTCCCCCGTCATTGCCTTCCTCGCCTCCTTGGTCAATAACTCAATGTAGCCGAAAGTCTTCTTTGAAGCCTCTTTTCCACCGGGTGTATCAGTCATATCGAACCATTACTCCTAATGCGACAGCACCCGTAGTGCATTAAGGGTGATCCAAGGGCTAGGTTTAGCTATGTTTCCCAACTCATCATATATATTAGGAATTTTTGCTACACCTTCTCCTTTGACTCTGTTCCATTCGCCAGTACTGGGGTCTTTCACGAAGTTCCCCTTGATCGACCGCGTATAAGTTGCTTCCAGAGGCCAGGTTCCGTCACTGGAGTGTTTGGATTTCAACAATTCTCTCGCATCGAAGGTCCGTTTGTCGTCAGCAGATTCTAACGCGGTTAACACTCGTAGTCCATGTAGGATGTCGTAGAAGTAGAACAATGGGAAATGGAGCCTGGTCCATTCCTCGTTGATTGTCCGAAACGTGTTGTCTGATCTGTAGAGTCGATGCATCAGAAGGAATTCGCATCCCCTAGCGACTGCTTCTCGTCCTCCCTTAGGCCATCGGCTAGGTGTCAGTGCCGAGAATGCCCAGAGGGGTTCGATCGTTGACATGAACGAGCTATGCTTTACCTGCTTGCTTCTGTCGGCTTCATCGCAGTTCCATCCGCCGTCTTTGAACTGGGTTCGGACGAGCCACTCGAACATTTCAATGACGCGTGGGTCGTCCTGGTACCCGAACTCGACCAGTGTTCGTGCCATGTTTCCCGTAACACATGGTTCCCAGACGAGACGGTAGCCGATCCTGTGCATCCATGGTCTTAATGAAAAATTCACAACCCTTCTTGACCTGAGGATGATCGCCCGGTAATCCGAGCTCTGCTAGTAATATTAGGTTCCAGACTGTCGCCTGCCATTTCGGCCAGTAACAATCCTCAGCCTCGGCCCAGTATCCACCGTCCCGTTGCTCGCCCAGAATCTCAGAGACCAATGAAGAATCGGAAATCTCAGACCTAGCCTTTGAGAGCTCCGGATCGTTTTCCGCGTATCCTAATAGATCTTTCATCGTCCAGTAACGAATCGAAGGACTGACCTGACGCATAAGCCAAGAAACCCCAGCAGTCCACTTTTCGCCCTTCACTGCTTGCTGCATGAATACTCGTAACTCGGAGCTGGGCCTCTTATCCCTTTAGAGGCACACGGACAACCCGGAGAACTGTTGTGGCTTTGAAGAATTGTCAAAGCAGATCGTACACAGGCGATGATAGACATGTCAGACCGCCGTCCCCTTTGTAGAATTCGGAATTATCAATCTCTAACACCTGATATTGCGCGTCCCTTAGTTTTGCACTGATTTTCGGATAACCGGACGGGACGAGAACCCTCTTTTTCCCGAGACTAAGGATGTTGGCAGCGTACACCTCTTCTTCTGAAACCTGAATCAGATTGAAGCTTGAAAATGGTTTCACGTCAACAATACTTGGAGCGACAACTATCGTGTTCTCTCCGATATACGAACAGCCGCATAGAAGGTGAAACGATCTGGTCTTCACTGGAACTATCTGAGTGTCGCGAAGATGTGCTGTAAGTTGTCGGATTCCCTCCTTGTTGGTCCGGCTCGAAACCCCGACAAAAATTGTGGCATCAGTTAACAAAACGTCGCCACCCTCTAGCTGTCCTGGTGCTGTAATGAACCGTGGTGTTCCGGTTTCCCAATGGCCAGCGCTCAAGTTGTCGATCATTGCGGTTTCCTCTCCAGTCCTTGAGCGTAATCCGAACCGCCCAACAACCGTAACGTTGCGCCCGACAACAGCAGGGTCTTGAAGGAATACTGAGTCCGGGTGACCGTTCAATGCAGGAAGTTCGACGACATCAATCGCCGATTCCTTTAGGATCGAGATGTACTCCCTATGCTGGTTCTTCGCCAGAACAAGGTCAATGCCCTCCCTGTCAGGGTTGGTAGAGTTACAATTGGGATAATCCTCTGACGGAGGTCTGACAAACACTCTTTCGAACAGCCTCTCCATCCCCAATTCTTTTTCGCGCTTTCTCAGACTCTACGAACGCGTGTCCGTGCGGGGACCGATATGCATTCCTCCTTTTCGTGTAACTCCAAGGAAACGCTTGGAGTAACGGCATGATTTCCAAGCATAAGCGTCCTTGAACTCCTGCAAGCACCTATGTCCCGCCAGACGAACTCTCTGCGACCATCCAAGTTCTTCGGCCCAACGCTAGGAACGGGTCTACTCCTACTACTCATGTCCATTGGATTAGTGGTATTGACATCGGACAATTTCTTCGCTATAGGATTGGGCTGGTTTACATTCCTTATCGGTATCATGCTCGTACTGATGGGCACACTGCAGAATCAACCCGGTGGAAAGTCATTGTCAAGACTCGCCGCTGCACAACTTAAGAAAATTACAGGCTAGATCGAAGCCTAGATCCGAATCCCCTCATTTTATGCCCTGATTGCCAAAATACGCACACTTTTTCTGGCCCCCGATGTCTTCCTCGTAAATTTCCGCTATGTTTGAATGAATAAACCCATTTCCACAAAATGCTATTCTCGCATTGTGAACGATTTAGAGGAGATCTCCGCCAAAAATGAGGCGCAGTAGAAAATATAATTGTAAAAAAGGGGGGTAGATTGTGAAGTTTCAAGACGTGAAAGAGACTTATGGAATACTTTCGGACCCATCACGACTCCATCGAACGGCCCGAACAGTCCCGCCGAACCGCTCTAATCCCTACGAAAATCTCTCATTCGATAGGACCAGCTAGACTGGACACAACCCAAAAAATTGTGGACAGGAAAAAGGGTTTCACACCCTTTCTAGAAAGTAGTCATACTATGGATTCGTCCCGAAAAATGAAGAAACGAGGAGGAGAAAAACCTCGAATGAATGATCCTGTTTATCTCCTCTTGAGGAACATTCGCAAACCGTAGAGTCTCCATCTTATCCAGCTCAGCAAGCGCATCTCACCCCGATTAGATCCATTGCAAACCATAACATCGAGTTGTGGATATGGTGACTGTAACGTTTGTTCGAGCTTTAACGGAACAATCGCATTGGAACTCAACCCGAACCTTTAATCATCGACTAGTCGGTGTTTGCTCTCATGGATTGCAAAGACCATAGTCTCATAGTACACGTCGCAGTTCTACATCACTCGTCCGCTCTATTGCTGAAATATCGTGACCCGTCTCTCTACGACAATCAGACGGGATGGTTCCTACCCAACGACTCACTTAAACACACAGAACATCCTGAAGTTGCCGCCCGACGAGTCCTGAAAGAACAGGCAGGCATCGACAAAGCATCCTTCAAACTTGCACAGATCGAATCATTCGTCGGCGACAATGGCTCCTGGCACATCGTCTTCGACTACCTCGCAATACCGAACTCGACCCACATCATGAAAGGAAAAGAAATCTCGGGCGCGGAGTGGTTCCAGATAGACAAACTTCCCGAATCAAAAGAATTTGCTCATAACGGCTGGGGCCGCGGCGTCCTCATGAAACTAACCAGTGAAATCCCGATCTCGAAATAATCGGTCAGGTAACACTCTACTTATCCAAGCACGTAGACAAAGAGGCCAGAGAAGCACTTGCCCACCTGGCTAAACAAACTGTTCAAAGTCTATGCTCTAAGGAGAGACGATCTGACATCATCCGCTCACACAGTAAAAGGCAAGAACTCGACTAGGAAGAAGGCGCCACGCAAGAGGGCTCGATCTGTATCGAGCCAATCTAGTACAGGCCAGTAAGGCCTTCAGAACTCAGAAGAAGCCTTCCG
>VBBA01000148.1 GCA_005888675.1 Candidatus Bathyarchaeota archaeon
CTCCCGAACAGAAGAAAAAGTACCTTCCATCTCTTGTTAAGGGTGAGACGCTTGCTGCGTTCTCGCTCACAGAGCCCGGAGCTGGATCGGATGCCCGGAACATGCGCACACAGGCACGGATGAAGAATGGCGAGTGGCACATCACCGGGACAAAGATGTTCACAACCAACGGCGGCAAGTGCGACCAATACTTCCTCTTCGCACAGAC
>VBBA01000047.1 GCA_005888675.1 Candidatus Bathyarchaeota archaeon
CTACGCGGCGGTAGAGTTTTCTATTTCTTAGGTAGTCACTCCCCACTCTCAAGTAACGAAGGGTCAAACGCAATTGCTTTTTCAGGTTCCGAAGCATAAATTACCTGGTCGTGATTCTTCAATAGTGTCTCAACAAAGTCCGTACGCGCTGATTTCTCTATCTCACTGAGATCATGTCTGCACATAAGCGAAAGATCAAGGCTTTCAAAGTTCTCATGAAGCAACTGTTCGTAGAGCAACTCTAGCTTCATGCCCTTAACCGACTTCTCGATTGGTACGAAGTTGCGATAAAAGCGGTATGGAGGTCTCAGACCGATGGTGGACTCTCGGATCACCTTTGTGAGATTATCGTACGGGTTGCCTTCATTGACATCGGATCGTTTGAGCATGTATATACGTAGGAGGTTTCTTTGCTTGGAGGATTCTACGTCTATTCCACTCCTAGATAATCTTCCCTCGATTCTTCTTGGATCTTCGAACGTGAGGTAGACACACGATTCTCCTCTTTCGAGTCCCTTCAATATGTAGTGAGACGTTACCAATTCCGCATATTTCTTGTCGTCATAAAGAAGCACCGCATGACTTTTGGGCGGTAGGTTGTCAAGGAACTTTATTGGTCCATAATCTTCTCTTTCAGAAAGCGTTGATTCCTTGTCATTCAAGTACTTCATGCCAATTTCGTGCACAAATCTCCTAATTCGTCTGTGGTCTTGCAGAAAATCTAGACCCTTTGCAGTAATCGAAATTGGTTTTCGATGAATCAGTTCCTTGGCTGCCATTTCTCCCAGATAACGTGAAAATTTATCGTAGGCAAGGTTACACCGTTGCTGTACTCGCGTCGGCTTTACGTCACTACCACTCCTCAATTCTTGCTCTATCGCCTTGAGAATATCATCGTAAATTTCCATTCTACTACGTTTAGATCTCGGCACTATGCTTGAGTTGTCCGTGGTTATGCCGCCTCTTTGTGTGCGACAGGTTCTTCACTTTTAGCGAACACTCCCCAAGGGGCGTAACTGATTTTAATATAATACGGTAACTCCGAGTCATGAGGGTTCTGAGCCAACGGTCTCTCAAGACACCGCTCGTTCTATTTCTGATTTTATCTGTCATAGTCGGGTCAGTTGCGGTTGCGCGTTTCGGTAAAAGTGTCACTTCAGCGGGTCCTTTAGACCTTGCAGGGGTCAACAATTTTGCTATTCTTGTTAATACCTACACCAACGCCGGCCCGGGAACCATTCTTAATGGAGATCTTGGGTATACTGTACCACCTGCAAACCCTCCAACAGTCACTGGTACAACCTTCACATCTACTAGTCCCACTTATGTTTCAGCAGAAGCAATTCAAGCCAAGCTCATCGCCTCCGCAAACGACCCAGCACAGTCTGGAGCTTGTACAACAACACTTACTGCGGCAACTGTCCTGGACAGTCTTCCGCAACCATTAACACCTGGAGTCTATTGTATTGCAGGTGCTGTTTCTATAAACACAGTAACTACTCTTAGCGGTGGTGGAGCTTACATCTTCCGAATGGGCGGAGCACTCAATACCGTAGCCGGCTCAATTGTAAAACTAGCCGGAGATGCAAGAGCCGACAATGTATTCTGGGTACCGATAGGTGCAACAACACTTGGAGCAAACAGTGCTTTCGCAGGAAATGTACTGAGTAATGCGGCTATTACAGTGGGCACAAAGGTAAGTATGGATGGAAGAATCTTGTCTAATGGAGCAGTTACCACGGGACCTTTTGATACAATCACAACTCCAAAAGGTATCACACCACCAGTTGACACCACACCACCTGTAATTACTTTGCTTGGTGCCAATCCTCAAATTATACAAGTTGGAGGTATCTATGTCGAGTTCGGTGCTACTGTAAGTGATCCGGACAATGTCGGATTAGTTGCAATAATAGATTCAAGCGCAGTTAATACAAGTGTAGTAGGTTCATACTTAGTAACCTATGATGCAGTCGACCCTGCAGGAAATCATGCGACTCAAGTAGCTAGAATTGTCAGCGTAGTAGCCATCGTATCAACGCCGCCCGCAGCAGTTATTACACTATCTGGTCAAGCATCATGTCAAACATTAGGCGGAACTTGGACAAGTGCTAGTTCAACATGCACCGTGACTACTTTGACAATTAACTCTGGCAACACACTAGTTATCGCGTCTAATGTTACTCTGAGTAATACAGGTCTTGTCACGGACTTGGGCACCATCACCAACGGTGGACCAGTAACCAACTCTGGCACCATTACAATTGGTCCAACTGGCATTCTGACAACAACAAATACATTTAGCAACACTGGCACGATCACATCATCCGGTACTATAACCAATAACGGCCCGGTAACAAACGGCCTCACTGGTACAATTACAAGCAGCGGCCTTATCACAAACACACTTACTGGTACAATAACAAACCTGGGCACCATCACCAACAGCGGACCTGTAACGAACGCTGGTACCATTACAAATAGCGGCACACTCACCAATGGTCCAACAGGTGTCATTACAGACAGCGGCACGATAACCAACAAAAACGCAGGTATAATCACCACCTCTGGTACCATCACCTTACCGACCTCTGGTATATTGACCAATGAGCCAGGAGGCACCGTTACCAGCAGTCTCAGCATCATCAACAGCGGCAGCATAACCAACTCTGGCGCCCTTGTAAGCAGCGGCCCTATTACCCAGAGTGCTACAGGTATCATCGTTAACACCGCAAGCGGCCTTATCACCAATTCTGGTATCTTGACCACCTCTGGTACTATTACCAACAGCGGCCCCATTACCAACAGTGGCCCTATTACAAACAGCGGCCACATAATCAACTCTGCCGCAATCACCAATAGCGCCGTGATCACCAATTCTGGTAGCATCAGCGACTCGTGCGGTGGCTCTATTGGCGGTGTGGTCGTAGGTAATCCAATAATAAATGCCTGCGTGCCATAACACTCTACCTCGTAAAAAATCTCGCTGGAAAATTAGCAAGGTTCTCTCAGAAGCGAAGGAAGTAGCAAAGGGCCGTTGCGAGATTTCTCGGTCCTAGTGGCCCCAAATTCCCGATCCCGCAGCGTGTGAAATGGTCAAAGAGATCCTCCAAGCTTAAGGAATCAATCCGGAACAGAATCCGCCAAAAGGGGCGCTCACACACCCGCCACAACCTACCAAGCTCCTTTCCTCTCCCACTTGGGTAGCTTCGGGACCACCTGCGACCTTGGAGAAAGCCGGGACTATCGCCCTACCAGCAATACTTCACCCAAAACAGTGAATATACCTCGCTTGGAAACGGTTTACTGACCGTAAGCCAGACCGACATCTTTGTCCGAGGCAGAAACGACCAGTCCATACAAGCCCTTACCAAAGTCTTCGTGGACATGATCAGAGACCAGCTCAAAAGTAGCTCCGAGTTCCCGAACCTCCGGTAATTCGCGTCTAGACTGGTGGGCCCGGCCGGATTCGAACCGGCGACCGTCAGGTCTCTCGCGGCTTTGGCTATGAGCCTGCCGCTCTCTCAAGCTTCTCTGTTCTTTTGAACAAAGAAGTGACCTAGCTGAGCTACGGGCCCCACAAGGAAGAAGCCGGCAAAGGTTTCGAGTTTTAACCTTTAACGCACATCAACGCCCAGGTGTAGTTGAGCCTCTAGCGTACAGTTCGTAAAGCGTACTTTTATCATAGTGGCGTGCTCATGGCACGGACCTAGGTCTGAGCATAGCGAAATGAAGATTAGATGCATGGGAGCCTGCCAAGAAGTTGGCAGGTCCGCCTTCGCCGTCAACGTCGGCGAGAAAGATGTTGTCCTCGACTACGGAGTTATGGTCAACCACCACGTAGGTTTCCCCATGCATATTCCCCCAAAGCAG
>VBBA01000149.1 GCA_005888675.1 Candidatus Bathyarchaeota archaeon
TCACAGTCGAACTAGTTTTAGAGGACGCTCGAGTCCAGAAAGAGAATCTAGTGGGAGTAGAGGGAGAAGGGTTAGAGTATGCAAAGAAGATGCTCTTTGGTGGCCGCATAACCGTCGCTGCCATCTCGATCGGGATCGCCCAAGCTGCATTTGACAAGGCGGTCAAGTATAGCCGTGACCGCACCGCGTTCGGACACTCATTATCAGAGTTTCAGCTAACTCAGGCAAAGCTGGCCGACATGCTGAGCCAGATCAACGAATCAAGAATGCTCACAGCAATGGCGGCCTATCTCAAAGACCAAGGACGCCCGTTCGAATCAGAAGCGGCGCAGGCAAAGGTTGTAGCAACGGAGAACGCGTTAAACGTTTGCGACCAGTCGATCCAGATACATGGTGGATACGGTTATGCGGATGAGTTTGACGTGCATCGGCACTGGCGAGATGCTCGATTGATGACTATTGGCGAAGGAACATCGGAGATAATGAGGCTGATAATTTCGAAAAGTATCCTCGGCGAACCCGCAATGTAGGTTCCATCCCAAGAAAAGGACACCAGATTATTGCAAGCGATCTCTTCTGGGCCGAATAGCGCATTGGTCGAACGTTTCAGAGCCGCAAGAGACCAGTATAGACCTAGAAGAGTGAAGTTGCTGTGGATTGCGGAGTCTCCGCCAACCTCCGGAAGCTACTTCTATTTTCAGAAAACAACCGGCGGAGATCACCTGTTCAGGGAGACAATGAGAGCAGTTGGTCTGTGGCCGGCCGGGGAGATCATGAAAAAAGGCGTTGACAAGCAACCATTGTTAGAGAGGTTCCAGTCGAAAGGTTTCTTTCTGATCGACACTTGCTCATATCCTGTTGACAAACTTCCGGACGGTCAAAGGAGGCGTGCGATTATCGATGGAATATCGAGCGTCCTGCAAATGGTCTCAGAATTGAATCCTAATGGGATCATTATCGTGAAATCCAATATCTATGATCCTGTCAAGGACGCGTTGGAATCTAGTGGCTTTGCTGGAAAGATTCTGAATCAGAGACCTTTACCTTTCCCATCTCATGGAAGACAACAATCATATCGAAAAAGGATCAGCGATATCCTGAGAAAGTTCAGAGCGTAATGTTTAACGATCAAGGCCGGTAAGTGGCGACAGATGCGAACGCGTGCGCTTGGAATAATCGGGCTCCTCTTCCTTCTTGTACTCATTGGAAAGTCGCCTCAAATGGGCGCAGTTACCGATGTGAAAAGACCATTGCTGATACATGAGGGTCCCATCCAAGGTGTGGAACAGCAGACGCCAACCGGAGCGTACTGGTTCCAGGTCGGAACGGAGGGAGATGCGTCGAGTGCCGGACATTACGGTGCTAGCGTGATGATTCGGACAGTGTATGATCAGGCGAACAATGACGCGCATTCGTACTGGGTCGGCGGCTACCTCGCTAATGGCGCCTTCATCCAGGTTGGATATCTGACGACTGTTAGCACGGACGGAAGCCCATACTGTTGCGCCTGGTTTTACGAGTATTTCGAGTCCCAGAACAGTTCATGCTGTCCCCCGATCATAGGTCCTGAGTTTTCGGCTGGGCCGATGGGATCATGGCACTCATACAAGATGGATTCAAACCTCAACGGCACCTGGTCCTTCTACATGGACGGCAAGCTGCTCACTCTTCCCGGAAGCGGAACTGGTACAACGCCAAACCTAGGAACGGATAATTCTGGAACTCACCCGCCTGCAGCCCTAGCTGAGGTTGCAGATACATCCAGTGATAGGGACACTCTTGGACCCGCAGAATTCGGCAGCCTAAGCTATCGAGCGATCCAACCCACGGACTGGCACTTAGTTCAACCGGGATTTGGACTTGTGACATACGGAGCTCCGTCCAAGAAGGATCTTCCCAATCCCTACGGAAGCGTGGAGATCACCGGTGTCGACAATGATTTCCTCGCAGGTAGTAAAGTACCACAACCTGCGTCCAACACCATGTTTTGGCCCCTAACAGTGTACCCGCTCAACAAACTCACGGTCGAGTTCCATGACAAAACAGGAAACATCTTCTTTCCAGACTGGATCACATTATACCAGTCCAGCAACCCATCGAACAGAGTGTACTATACCGCCTATTCACAGCAACTCATCAACCCAGCAGAATGGACACTGGATGTTGCAATGTGGCACAACTCGAACGTCTCTCCCCAAAATCCGAGGCCCAGCGTCGACACTCAACTCTCAAACCGTTTACTTGTAAATGCAAGAGTCTTCCCTTTGATCGTGCATATTGTTGGATACCTGCTACCCTACCCTGTGGTCGGAGCTAAGGTGTTCACGAGTTATCCTGACTCTCTCGCAATCAATGCCACCTCGGACCAGAACGGCGATGCTGCATTCGGCCAAGTCCCCCCTGGAAATTATACTATTCGAGCAGTCACCCCAAGAGGTCTCCAATCCACTACCCACTCGCAGATAACTGACTCTACTAACTTGACCGTTCGAATATTCGGCCTACCGGAGCTCTTGTTCATTCTAATTGTCCCTGTTGCCGCTGCAATCATTGTCGTAGCAGTGGCTGTTCAAAGGGAGAGGGCAAGAAAGAAAATGTGGGAACCGACGACAATGCCTTCTCCGGTTCCTCCATCAAATCCTCCACCGCTTGGAACTGGAAACATGACAGGACCTGCGGGCTACTCCTAGTTTTCTCGACCCGTTTTCTGTGGGAAGTCTTATAGTGGGCTGAGAAAAACCGCCCTCTTAACGAGTACAGTTTTAGCAATGCCGCTCAAGATCGGGATAATCGGTGCAGGCTACGCGGGCTTCGACAGTATGACCCCTGGCCTCTCCACTCGGGAGTTGATGTTCGAGGCGGCAAGCCGGGCCTATGAAGACGCGGGCATTAATCCTCGTAAGGATGTCCAGAGTTTCATCTGCTGCACTGAAGACTTCTGGGAAGGGATCAGCATAACGGACGAGTACATGCCCGACCAGTTGGGTGCCGTACTTCGACCGTTGTGTACAGTAAGCTCCGACGGACTAGTAGGAGTAGCAACAGCATGCATGCACATCGCATCAGGATTAGCGGATGTAGCTGTTGTCGAGTCTCACAGCAAAATGTCGGATGTGGTCAATCCATCCGAGATTGTCAGTCTAGGATTCGACCCCACCTATACACGGCATTTGGACGTGGACCCCAATTTTGTAGCGGGACTGGAAATGTCCCGGTTCCTCAAAGAAACCAAGACGAAGAGAGAGTCTTGTGCGACGGTGACTGTGAAGAATCGTAAGAATGCAATGTTGAACCCGAGAGGTGTCTACGGCGCGGACCTAACTAAGGAGGAAGTGTTGAACAGCCAGAACGGTATGGCTCCATTGTCAGAGTTGGAGGTCAGCATGCCATCCGATGCTAGCATCGTCCTCGTCCTAGCGTCTTCCGAGAAGGCTCGTAAGCTTGCAAAGAGTAGGACTGTTTGGATTAATGGGATCGGATGGAGCTCCGATACTCCATGGATTGAGGACCGCGATCTTTCAAGGGCTGCGT
>VBBA01000150.1 GCA_005888675.1 Candidatus Bathyarchaeota archaeon
GTTGCAATAGTCGGCGCTGGTATGACCCTTTTCCGTAGACGAATGCTGGAGACGGGAAAGGAACTGAGCTTCGAAGCGACTAAGATGGCATTGGACAGTGCCGGCTTGACATTGAATGATATTGACTCGGTAGTCTCTGGATCCGCACCTGATGCGTTCGATGGAGTGCACATGAAAGGAGAGTACTTGCTGGACGGCATGGGCGCAGTCGGGAAGCCCTATCAACGGGTCTATGTTGGTGGCGGGACGGGAGTGTTCACACCGGCCGCTGGCTGGTGGAATGTAGCATCTGGATTCTCGGACGTCTGCCTGTGTGTGGCGGAGGAGAAGATGAGCCCATTACATCCACATCCACAATATGCCTTCTGGAGTATTTTCGACCAGATACTCGAACGTCCCCTGGGCGTAACGCTTCTCTGGATATTCTCCTTGGAGATGAGGCGTTACATGCACAAGTATGGCATCACGGAGGAAGAGATTGCATCGGTGGCAGTGAAGAACAAGGGGAACGCGATAGACCATCCTTGTGCGCAACTAGCATCTAAGATTACGGTCGATGATGTGATGAACTCCGAGCCTATTTGCTGGCCAGTGAAACGGTTGGACGTGAGTCCACCTAGTGACGGAGCGGCGACGGTGATATTGGCTTCTGAGAAAGTTGCAAAGAAGCTGACAGATCAACCGGTTTGGCTGGACGGAATCGGCTGGACCTTGGACAGTACGCACTGGACGAACAGAGACCTCGCGTACCCGGAGTACCTAGAGAAAGCGGCCAGGATGGCGTACAAGATGGCTGGCATAAAGAATCCGCGAAAGGAGATCGATATCGCAGAGGTCTACGATCCCTTCGACTACAAAGAACTACACCACATGGAAGGATTACAATTGGCGGGCAAGGGCGAGGCGGCAAAGATGGCGGGGGAGGGCATCACGCAGAGAGATGGTGAACTACCTGTATGTCCGTCTGGAGGATTGCTCGGAGTCGGGAATCCTATTGCAGCGGCGGGAATGATGAAGATATGTGAGATATTCTGGCAGTTGAGAGGCGAGGCAGGGAAGCGGCAGGTCAAGAAGGATGCGCGGACAGGATTGGCCCAGGCATGGGGCGACCTAATGCAAGTTGGGACTGTCTGTGTGATGAGATCATAGAAGAGGGGAAAAAATGTCAAAGAAGATCGTATCATATCCTGGTAGGGAAATAACGACTGAAGAAGTTCGGAAAGGCAAGGTACTGGAATCAATCCAGAAGGTCGAACCCCGGTACAATTGGGCAGCAGGAGTCGCTATCAGCAGGTTCCTTACCGAGTTGAAAAATGGAAAGATCATTGGAAGAAAATGCATGCAATGCAAGAGAATACTGGTCCCCCCGAGAATGTACTGTGAACAATGCTACCGCCCAACCGATGAGTGGGTCGAAGTGAAAGACACAGGCACGATCAACACCTATTCAGTCTCACATGTAGCTGCGGACGCGAGCCGGTTGAAAGAGTTACTAGTCGTCGCAGTGGTCGATATTGACGGAGCCAGCCCGGGAATGGGAATACTTCACCATCTCGGTGAAGTCGAGCCCGATCCTGTCAAGATCCATATTGGAATGAAGGTCAAAGCCGTCTGGAAGCCCAAAGAAGAAAGACAGGGCGCTATCACAGACATCAAATATTTCAGACCATTAAGAGGGGAGAACTGAGGGACTATGCCGATACTAGAGAAGATAGTCAAGTCGGAAGATGCGAAGCACTGGGCAGACAGCATTCCACTGGAATTTCACTATACTGCCGGCGTGGCTGGTGAAGAATTCCTTCGAGAGCTGAAGGACAACGGACGTCTGATCGCGTCCAAGTGTCCGAAATGCAAGAATAGCTACGTCCCAGCCCGGATGTACTGTGCAACCTGTTTCCTAGAGACGAAGGACCGACACAACATCACATCACAAGGCGTAGTCTACAGTTTCGCGGTTGTCGACCGGGATCGATCCGGGAAAAAACTACCAAAGCCTGCAGTAATCGCCTTAGTCAAGTTTGAGGGGATAAAGGGAGGCATTGTCCACTTGCTGGACGTAGAGAGCTCCAAGGATGCTGCGATAGGAATGAAGGTCTCTCTCGTTTTGAAGGACCGGAGCGAGAGGGTCGGGTCTCTATTAGATATCCTTGGGTTCAGGCCTACTTAGACCGCTGAAAAAATAAGTCTAACTGTCCACTCGGGTATCCGACCTATTCTCCGCCTCCAGCTGGACAGTCAATTGTCTCATCATTCTCGCGCCGACGCTGGCCCCTGCTGCTCTGGTTCGAGTATTGAAAGGTGACCGGGGCACTTTTGCGTACATCATCATGTATGGCGCTATGGCGAACATGATTTTACTCTCGGCTTTCCTGATGTGCTCTTCGAAGGTGCTTCGTGGTTGGCCGTTCCTCTTGGCAATATCCTCGGCAGTAGTTCTCTTGGGTATCTCGAAGTAGCCGTCCTCAACAGCCGTCAACAAGGCCTTGGTCTGTTTGCTAGTTAATTGGCCGAAGAGGCTGCTCAACGACATGAGGAAGGCGTCGTCAGTCACTCCCTCGGCGATCTCCTTCTTGTGAAGAACCTCAATCTTCCCAATCTTGTCCAAGTCTCTAAGGAGACCTTTGACATCGCTATCGTCGAATCCAACCAGTCGGTAATGTTCCCAGCCTCCCATCAAAACGGTCGGCGGGACCTCCATGAAATTGTGCCTTGCAATTATTGGGTCGGTCCCTTTTCCATTTCCTGCGCACATGCAGGTCTTGGCGATCAATTGGAACTTGCCTTGATGGAAGGATTTCGAGATGATCTTGCCGCGCCCAGACTTTGCTATAGTGGTCATCTCTTTCTGGAGCCCTTCAAATGTAGCGAAGCCGTCGGCTTCGATCTCTAGAATGTCCGCGGCGTGGTTGCACCACATTGAGATCCGTGCGTTTGGAAACTTCCTGGTTAGATCGTTATGTGGGCAGTCGTGTTGTACTCGTAGAAAGAGCTCGAACAAGTCGATCCTCTATCGAATCATGGGTTTTCTTGACCTATAAGTGAAGTGCCGGCGGTCGCTGGTAGTCTATTGCCGACTCTCGACTGTGTAACTATAGCCGGCGGGTGCCGGGATAAGGATAATCCGTCAAGACGACCGCTTGATCGTTTCAGAGGCGAATGAAAAAATGGAAACTCGAAATGAGTGGATGAAGAGTAATGGCCGGAGCCGTGGAATAGTCTCCGCTACTCGAGGTCTCATAGGATCCGTGTGGAATGGAGTGCAAGGATTGCACGAAACAAAATTGCAGCGCACAAAGGCGATCTCCGTTACGCCCTACGATTGGGTCACGATTGACGACTCACGTAAGATGGCAGAGCTGGAGCACTGGAGAAGCCTAGCATACGCGAATAATTCCCGATACCAGATAAGGTAGACCAAGATGGAGCACCAATCAAGACCCGAGAGAAGGTTCGATCAACACAGGATACTGCTTGAGGACTATTCCACCGCCAAAGCCACCGGTCTGAGCGCTGCACTCCACCTCTGCCCCGTTTGTGGCGTATCATCAGAATGTCACAATATCGGAGACAGCTTCCACGGCTGTCGGCTATGTGGATCAATATGGCAGGACCGTCCGTCAAAATCCAGCTAAGGCCTTCCTCTTTTTGGAAGATACTCCGAGCTGGCTTGGAAACCCAGGCTATTCTTCAGATCTTCCCGATGAAGACGCGCGTTTCGTAGAGCATTCTCACCTTCCCCTTTTCAGCGTGTGACTCGAATAGATTAGAGATGTCATTCTTCAATGCCGTGAATTTTTCTTTTTCGGACGAGTTAGGCATGTACGACGCGGACATGATCCGCCCTGCAAGTCCCTGACGATCGAGGAATTGTTCGTTCGAGAGATTGAACTTTTTGAACATTCCATCTCTGAACCAGCTTGACAAGAAAGCGTTGTTTACCTCTGGAACTTTCGCCCTATCTCTAGCATGTCTCCGAACAAGGGAATCGTATTCTTTCATAAATGGATCTTTCTCGCTTCTGTCATTGTACACGATACAAACATCTCGGTTATTCCTGAGAATCCTCTCAAACCCCTTCTTTGCGAGTTGAAAATCGAACCAGTGAAGCGCCTGTCCCACGGTAACTAGGTCGATGCTAGAATCTTTGAGCGTCGTGTCCTCAGCTCTTCCTTTTATGCTGACAAAATTTGGAAAGCTGGAAAGGCCCTGCTCAGCGAAGGACCTCATTTCATCATTGGGTTCGACACAGAAGACCTTGTTCCCGTTTTGCAGGAATAGTCTTGAGAGCAACCCGGTTCCGGATCCAATATCGGCAACCGTTTTGTCCTGGTCAAAACCACACTCTGTTTTCAGGATATCAAGAATCTGCCTAGGGTACTCCGGCCTGTGCATCGAGTAGTCAGAT
Source organism: Candidatus Bathyarchaeota archaeon (assembly GCA_005888675.1). Lineage (GTDB taxonomy): Archaea > Thermoproteota > Bathyarchaeia > 40CM-2-53-6 > 40CM-2-53-6 > BA-13. The sequence continues at coordinate 4,406 of VBBA01000150.1, forward strand.
GCTCGTCCGGTGAAGCGATGAGTAAAGTCCTCTGACATGATGATTCCTGAGATTCTTGGTTGGTGATTAGTTTGGGGGATGAACTAATTCTTCTTCTGAAGCTGGAGATATTCGGCCTCGATCCTACCCTGTGATTTGAGATAGAGGATCGCGCCTGGCGCCAGATGGTCCAGACATGCAAGAGTGTAGATTTTCATCCTCTTCTGCTTCAGTCGGGTAGCTTCCTGAATAGTGGCCCTCATCAAAGCTGAACCGACGCCTCGCCCTCGGAAGCCTGGAAGCGCATATGCACCGTTGAACCTAGCCTCTCCTAGTCCATACGAATCAGGTCGCAGAATGGAGAGTCCAACAAGCTTTCCACTAAGAAACGCGCCTATCCAGCCTTGATCCTTCGTGACGGATTCTTTGACCCAGTCTGCAACCTCCTTTGACCCGCCCTCTTCCTCGATCCACCAATCCCAGAAAGGACGTAGCCCTTCCACCCACACATCGGCCGCCTCGTCGGCGAAATCTTTTGTCAATCCCCTAGTCTCGACCATGTTCTGTTCCACGGGATATGTTATTGGAAAGTCCCAGCCGATCCGAACTATTCTTCTAAGAGGTTCGAATCCTGCGTGCTTGTACAGGTCGACGTAGGGTTGGACGGCATGAGTATAGCCTTTCACATATTGGGGATTTTGCATGTAAACGTATTCGAGGGCGCTCGTGAGAAGTTCTCTCGCGAGTCCGCCTAGATCGGGGTCTCTTACGGCGAGATTTCGAATCTCAAACCAGCCTTCATGTCCAAGCTTGATGACACCGATGCATCCAACCATAGTTCCATTCTTTTCGGCGATGAATGAGCCCTCAGGAATGAGACCAGGTAAACCGATTCTTACTCTTGGTAGATACTCTAATCCTCTGAAAGTTTCTGACTGAACTTCGAGAAACCCGGCCTCGTCACCTGGCCTGAGATTTCTTATGTGTGTATCAGACAATTTCGACGGCGCCACCAGTTCGAGCGAACAGCTCGAAGACAATAAAAGGACTCAACTGAGAAACTCAAGAGTGGCACAAAGACTTGCATTTTCCACGGTACGCTCGTCTCATCATCCAACTCGCCGCGGGGGTCACCGCCTTCGCCCTTTTCTGGTTGGTTATCAGAGCGAACATAAACAAAGTAGGGAACCTTGTAGGCTCTGTTAACCCACTCATACTAGTTCTCGTGTTGTTGTTCGATGTTTTGAATATCATATTCTACGGCACAGCCTGGTATTTTCTCGTGCATACCCTCCACAAGGTCCGACTTGCAAAATGTGTACAGGGCGTGATGATCAGCATCTTTGGAGACATACTTGTACCGACTGCATCAGTAACTGGGGAGGCGCTTCGAGTGACCTTCGCAAACCGGGAGTTTGGCTTGCCTTATCCTGAAGGCATAGCTACGATCCTCGTTCATCGAGTACTCAACGGTCTTGCATCCGGAACGATACTAGCCGTAGGCGCGGCGGTTTTGGTGTTGGGCGGTGACCTGAGTCCGAGACTTCGATTGTACATACTGGTTCTATTGATTCTTGTCATGATTCCATCTCTGCTTGGAATCACTATGCTGTTTCGTCCGGGCATCGGGTCGAGGATTGTATTACGCCTCATAGGTGGATTCGCTAATCGTCCGTTGACGGCCGGGTTTGTTCATCGCGTCACAGGAGGAGTCTTGGGCTTTGAAACTTCTATGAAACTGATAAGGGCTCGAGGTCAAAACATACTCTTCTCGTTTTTCTTTTTGGGTTTTCAATGGTTCTTCCAAGTCCTTATCCCCTACTCCTTCCTTATCGCAATAAGTTCAACGTTACAACAACCAACAAATTATTGGACCTTCTTCTGGCTCATTTCCGTCGCCTTCCCAATCTTCGGCTTGGTCAACCTCATTCCGATAGGTATACCTGGGATGGTCGGCATACTGGACAGCGCAATGGCTGGCACCTTTATCCTGCTCGGAATTACCCCTGAGGTCGCTATCGCTACAACGCTACTAACCAGAATAGTGCTAGTTGTCTTCGAGTTGTCGGTGTGTGGTGCAGTAGTCGCTCTATCGGGCTATCAGAGTCTCATAAAGACCCGGAAAACCGTTTCTCATGTTTGAATCACGATATTGCGAATGGATGATTGTCTGACTCAATCGGTAAAAGAATACGCGGGGTCTCGTCTCGCATTCAACCCCACTCGATTTCTCAGCCAAGAGGCTAATAACTGGTGTTCGGCCAACCGGTTTGACATGGGCCCGTAGTCGAGCCAGGACTAAGACGTGGGCCTTCGGAGCCGTCTAGGTCAGGGTGAAGAGAGCCCAAAATCGTGGGTTCGAATCCCACCGGGCCCGCTCCTATTTTCCTGTTCGAATGACACTGAAACTAGAAAACACGTCTTTACGATTCCAAGACAATAGACGGGACTCGCAAACGATGCAACGATGGTTTGGTTAAATACGAGAAAATCGGTTTCCCAGATCGGCCAGCCTTGAGCGAGTCGTTGCAGAAGACAGTCGGGAAGTATGTCTATGATTACTTTCTAGAGAAGGAGCGTGCTCCTGTCATGGAGGAAATCATGGAGAAGTTCCACATGGATAGGATGACGGCGCATCAAGTCTTTTTGGGGATCGAACAAGCCCATAACCTGTCCCTGGTTCCTGGAACGCAACGAATCTTGATGGCCCATCCCTTCTCGGCTATCGCCACCCCGTTCAAGGTCACAATCGGATCCAAAACATACTATGCGAATTGCGCCTGGGACTCCGTGGCGTTCCATGTAATGCTCTCTCAAGACATTCGTGTGGATTCGTTCTGCCACCACTGTGCGAAACCGATCAAATTCAACCTGAGACATGGAAAGGCCATGTCGGACCCTCCAGAACCACTCGTCTTCCTGAGCATGCCCGCGTCCAAGTGGTGGGACAACATCGTCAACACCTGCTCAAACAACATGGTCTTCTTCAGCTCCAAGCAACACCTTGCAGAGTGGCAGGCAAGCAATCCGAGCGCGACGGGAGAAGCGCTATCGATTGAGAAGACTGTCGAGCTGAGCAGACCAACCTATGCAACGAGGATGGAACTCGATTTTTCCAGACCGCCCAAAGAAGAGTTGATGCAGCGCTGGGCCGCCATCGGATTGAAAGGCGACTTTTGGAAACTCTGAAAAGCCAGATTCGACCGAATCATATTTCAACAACCATACGAACCTTTCGCTACTGCTGGTTGAAAATGGCGTCGCCTATTCAGAGAAAGGCCGCTATCCGTAAGGCTCGTCAGAGAGCGGCGAGGCGGCGAATGTACATGCTCGCGGGTCTCGCCTTACTAATTATCGTCGGAGGCATTGGAGTTTACCTCTATGTCACGGGACAATCTTCAAACAATCCCACATCGAATCCGGACATTGTGTACGCAAAGATCAATACAACAAAAGGATTGATAGAGATAGAACTCTATCAAAGCAAGACACCCAAAACCGTAACCAACTTTGTTAATCTTGCCGGGCAGGGCTTCTTCGATGGTCTTGTGTTTCATCGAATCGGATTATCTAATCCTTCGATTCCGCCCATCATCCAAACAGGCGACCCATATACAAGAGACCAACCCAATTCAACATGGGGAAAAGGTCAAGGACCAACCAAGGTCCCACTGGAGCCTGACCCCTCACTGCATAACAATGCAGGATATGTTGCTATGGCTCGTGTTGGCAACGATACCAACAGTGGTACATCTCAATTCTACATCAACATGGGCGATAACACCTCTCTCGACGGACAATACACAGTCTTCGGCAGGGTCATAGTTGGTATGGATGTCGCAACTTTGATCCAGAAAGTCCCGACGTATTATGGAAGTGGTCAACCAATTGACCCGTCGTCGGTTAAGATGATCAGCGTAACTATCTCTAATACTGCTTAGAGGCTAGGGCACTGCGGACCCTATTTCAGTCTCTCAACCAGGAATGATGGCGTGACTTTATGCACGCCTTCGAAGGAAGAAATGTGATCGACGACCTTGGCCAAACCCTCTCTATCTTTCGTCCAGATTACGACGATAAAGTCGTTGCCGCCTGAAGTATTGTAGACCATCCTCGTCTCGGGAATAGCGGTTAGCTTCCTTCCGATCTCCATCATCTTCGACGGGTCCACATCTAGTCCGAGCATTACGTTGGTCTTGTAGCCTAGCTTGTCCGTGTCGACCTCTACCAGATACTTCTTGATTATGCCAGACTTTTGAAGTGCGAGGACCCGTTTCCGGACGGTTGACTCGTTGAGTTTAAGTCGGCTAGCCATCTCCTTGTAGGTTAGGTCGGCGTTCTGCATGAGAAGCCCGATAATCTTAGCGTCAGCGTCTCTTGTTCGGCTAACCAAAACCAGTTCCGAGCTTACTAGTAACTTCGGACCAGCCGATTATATGATTTTGTACTCCTAGCTTGGGACATCGCCATGCTGTGCGATCTGATCCAGCCACACGTTCATCTTCGATTCGAGAACATCCAATGCCAATGCACCGTCATTCAATAGTTCATCGTGGAAATTCTTAAGGTTGAATCGCGATCCAAGAAGCTTCTCCGCCTCGCTTCGGATCTGAGAGATCTTTCGTTCTCCGATCTTGTACGCTAGCGCTTGTCCAGGCCAGGCAATGTACCGATCCACTTCGGATCCAACGTTCTGTGCGGTGAGGGCGGTGTTTTCCTCCATGAACCGTATCGCCAGGTCCCTGGTCCAATGCTTGTGATGGATACCAGTGTCGACGACAAGTCTAGCGGCTCGCCAGGCCTCGAGTGTCAATCGACCAAAGTCCGATTCTAGTGTCTGGTAGAATCCTATTTCTTTCGGTAATCGTTCTGAGTACAGTGCCCATCCCTCCACGAATGCACTGTAACCAGCATGCCTCCGGAACATTGGTAGCCGCACAAGTTCCTGTTGGATAGCGATCTGGAGATGGTGACCCGGCACTGCTTCATGATACGCTAGGGCTTCCATAGTGTATTTCGGTCGCGTCTCGGGACGAAAGGTGTTCACGTAGAAATATGCGGGTCTCGAACCATCTTCAGGCGGTTGGTAGTAGTAAGCATCAGGTGCAGAATCGGCTCGGTAAGTTTCGATCTCACGAAGATCATACCTTGCTTTGGGAAGATGTCCGAAAAGCTTCGGGAGTTTTGCATCCATCTTTCGTAGTATGGCTCGAAAGCCGGCGAGCAATTCCGTGGCTGTGGAGTAGTACATTGATTTGTCACTCCTCAACTTGTTCGCATAGTCTTGGAGCGACCCAGTGAATCCCGCCTTGACGATGATCCCACGCATCTCCTCATGTATCCGCTTCAGCTCGTCGAGACCCAGTTGATGGATCCGGTCGGGGGAGAGTTTTGTTGTCGTATAGTGTCTGATGTAGAACTCGTAGCGTTCCTTACCGTCAGACAAGGACCAGATCCCTTCCTCTTCACGTGCACCTTCGAGATACCGACCAGAAACAAACTCTCTCAATTTCTTGTAGGAGGGTACGATAGAGCGTGT
>VBBA01000048.1 GCA_005888675.1 Candidatus Bathyarchaeota archaeon
CTACTCGGGCAAAGCTACGATCCAAGCGTCGCATACGTTGCACACATCATAGGCTTCGTCACGGGAATACCCTTCGGTATCGCTTTTGCCAAGCAGTGGAAGAAGAACGCATTGATCACCCTCGGACTACTAGGAGCCTACCTAGCCATACTCTTCGTGATCTCACTCTTTTTTGGCAGCCAAACCGGCACCCCGATCCTTGGTATGCTGGGCCTGTAACAAAGGTCCGAGCAATAAGTAGAGTTTCCTAGTGGCTCTGAGATCGTCAAGACAATGCTCCCTAATCCGTCCAAGAGCCTTCTTATCACCCTCTAACGCACGAACATACAAGCCGGGAACATCCATTCCCATCGGATTCCGTTTCTTCTCGATACCGAAGAACTCGCAGACATGGTCCAGATAAGTGAAGGTCAGTCGCAATCTGAACTTAACCAACTCATACAAATCTACATGGTCCTTGTTCAGGATTGGGCGAGGGTCGAGGCCATGCTTCAGCATTCGCGTTACAAGGAATGGTAGGTCGAAGGTTCTACCATTCCAAGTCACGATCGTCGGATACTCATCCAGCCGTTTCGCCAGACGGACAAGTAGGTCTCTTTCTTCCCCGGTCCGTCTAGACTCCAGATAGTAGCCTTCACTCTTCTCGGTTATCAAGCCCGCACCAACGACAACCCCAGCGTCCGCCTCCAAAGAGGATGTTTCAAGGTCCAGAATGACAGGATTGTCAAGATGCATAGCAAACGATTCCGGTCGAAGCCTCTGACTAAAGGATTTTGGATATGACCAAAGTTCCAGAGCGTAAAGGACATATCTCGTTGAGCACAGATGGCCTATTCGCTTCTGGCGGACGTCGCTCCCTTGGAACCCAGTAGATCCCCACTACTCATTGTCAAACTGGATCACGTTGAGAAATCCTACCGATTAGGAAAGACAACAGTCAACGCGCTTCGCGGAGTAAGCCTGACCCTTCGGGAGAGAGAGTTCGTAGTTGTCATGGGCCCGTCGGGCTCGGGCAAAACCACTCTGCTCAACATAATCGGAACACTGGACAGAGCTTCCTCAGGCCAGGTACTCCTCGAAGGAAGTGACACCGGCAAGATGAGAGACGGTGAATTGACAAGGGTGAGACGGCATAAGATCGGGTTCATCTTCCAGTTCCACAACCTGATCCCAGTTCTCACAGCCCTCGAAAACGTGCAGCTTCCTCTTTTGACATCTGGAGTCAACACAAAACAGGCAGAAGAACGGGCCAAGAATCTCCTCGCTCGGATTGGACTCTCGAGTAGACTGAACCATCTTCCGGACGAGCTCAGCGGTGGAGAGCAACAAAGGGTCGCGATCGCCAGAGCACTAGCGAATCATCCCAGAATACTTTTGGCTGACGAGCCGACCGGGGACCTGGACACGAAGACGGGGAATGAGGTTGTCCAGTTGATGTACGATATGGCGAAGCAAGAGAATGCGACAGTCATGGTCGTGACACATGACCCGGTCGTAGCGAAAAGGGCTGAACGTGTCTTCGAGATGCGGGACGGAATATTGACAGAGACGAGGTCGTTGGACGCTTTACATCATGGGATTCGTGCCGTCGAGCAACTTCCACCCGAACCTGAGAAGACCTTGTTCCAGCCAAATTAATGAACCAATTGATAAGTGCCCTTCTTTGCTCTCTGCAAGACTCGCCTACAGGAATATCCCGCGACGCAAAGCCCGCACTATTCTCACGTGCGCCGCGATCATCCTGGGCGTTGCGCTCCTCGTCGGAATCAATATGGCAACGGCCAGTGCAATGAACGAATTCGCTGGCTACATCAACAGGTTTTGGGGAACCACGGATCTTGTTGTCAGATATGGGTCCTTAGCCCCGTTCCCTGATTTAGTCGTTAGCACAGTAAGAAGTCAGGGCGAGATTACGAATACGGCCGCCAGACTCGAGTGGCCTGGAATAGTTTCAAACTCTACCATCATCCAGCTTGTAGGCGTTGATACAAGTCACGACTTCGATTATTCTAACCTCAACGTAACAGGAGTCCGTTCACTTCAGCCTGGACAGGCAGTGATCACGGATTTTCTAGCCCAACGACTTGGTCTAACCATAGGCTCAAACTTCAATGTGACCGCGCTGAACGGTTCGGGTCAACGGCCCGCTTTCCAGCTCACTATCGTTGGGCTGGACCATCCCTACCGCAGGCTCGCGCCAACGGCCTACCTCGGGCTTCAAGAAACCCAATTGAAGCTCGGCATGACCGGCCTTGTAACGCACGTGTATGCGACGATCAGCGACCCTTCCAGAGCTGTCACAGTACGCGACAGTTTGCAGTCAACATTAGGTCGCCTGTTCGATGTTACTGCGCCCAAAGCTGAGGCTATTGAGAGGATCAACGGGCAAATGGCCGGGTTCCAATTGGGACTAAACATAATGGTTCTGGTCGCTCTCGTCGTCTGCTCATTCATCGTATTCAACACCCTATTCATGACTGTAAGCGAACGAACCTACGAGATTGGAGTGTTAAGAGCCGTCGGCACCAGCAGGCCGCAGATCTTTCGTATATTCTTGGCCGAAGGAATTCTCCTTGGGTTAGTGGGCACTGTAGCAGGGGTCTTGGCAGGAGTTGGACTTTCACGATTCTTCGTGAGAGCCTTTGAGAACCTCGGCTTTCCGCAACTTCCTTACGCAGTGCTGACCCCGGAACTAGCGATAACAGGAATTCTTGCGGGATTGGTCGCAGTATTGGCTGGAACAATCTATCCTGCCCTGAGAGCTAGTCGAGTTGACATAGTCCGTGCCATCCGACCCTTCCTTCAGGGTCCGGAGAGAAGGGGCCGCCACGCAATCACAGCTATCGTAGGTGGATTGATGCTAGGGATCGCTGTACTGCAAGCATTTCGCTTCTCACCGTTTCATATCCCGTACCTTGACATTGTGTTCATTCCCCTAAGCATAGTGATTCTCGGGGCCGTCATTTACTACAGACGAGGGGCCTTGGCGAAGCTAATCTTTTCACCAGTTTCACGAGCCGTCGCTCTCGTGGTCTCTAGAACGGGTAGGAGAAGACTAGTCCGCAGCACCATCTCCTTCGGCATGATCGCGATAACGCTGAGTTTCGTAATCATGATCGGAGGAATTCAGGGAGGAGTTCAGACGTCCTTAGAACAAGGTGTGAGAGAAGCTCT
>VBBA01000049.1 GCA_005888675.1 Candidatus Bathyarchaeota archaeon
ACTTGTAGTTGAGGAACAACCGGTCCTAAAGCATATACTGAATTGTCCAAGGAACCGAAAAAGACTCGCCCGTCAGCAACCGCTGGAGAAGAAAAAACTGGTGCACTTGTCGAATACCTCCACAGTCTGTTGCCATTTGTTGCGTTGAGAGCGTAGAGATAGTGATCGTTAGACCCAACATATAGGACGCCGGAACCCAGTGATAATGCCGGCGATGAAGAAACTCCTGCAGTCGTAGTGCCTGGGGAGGGCCACTTGGAAGCACCCGTTGTGGCGTTTAGTGCTAGGACTCGTCCATCCCCAGTTCCAAAATAGACAATGCCATTACTAACGGCTGCAGAGGTTGCATTTACCCCGCCTGTCTTGAACGTCCATCGAGTGGCACCAGTTAATTCATCAAGGGCGACGAAATTCTTTCCCGTACCAAAGAAGAGCATTCCACTTGCAACTGCAGGAGCCGTCCTGACAAATACGTTGCCACTTGGGACTACGGACCACACTGCCTTTCCAGTAGTCTCGTTCAGCGAGACAACTGTGCCGTCATCTTCGCCAAAGAAGACGTGCCCATTGTCTATGGAAGGAGAGGATACGACGGCTGCGGAAGGAACTGTTGCTGCAAGCCACAAGATCGTCCCGGTTGCAGAGTCCAAAGCTACAAAGTGACCTGCTGGATTGCATAACATCCCGCCGCACCAATTTCCGAAGAAGACTTTTCCATCGGCAACAAGAGGGGAAGAAGTAATTGGATAATTCGGGGTGGGATGACTCCAGATTACACTGCCGCTCTGCTCGTTAAGCGCGTACAACACGCCGTTTCTCGACGCGAGGAAAACTGTACCTGTTGAAACGGCCGGCGAGGAGAAGATTGGCGCACCGGTATTGAATGACCACTTGAGCTGACCTGTATTCTCGTCAATCACGTAAAGAGTACCGTCCCAAGAGGGGATGAAAACGAGTCCATCGCTTACCGCCGGTGAGGCATAGACCGAGGATCCCGTCAAATAGCTCCACATTAAACCAGGATTTGCTGGTCCACGAGCCAGCGTCGTGCCGGTTCTCAACGGGTCATAGTGAAACATGGTCCACGGATAATCTGTCGATCCCAATGGACCGGAACCATTGATCTGCAGGGCCTTTCTTGCGGATCCATCTTGTGCTAATGGTAGCGATAGAAGGCACAGGCATAGAAATAGATGCGCCGATGCCTTCGTGAATAAATCCTCCAGAACCTTCGCTGTTCTCCATCAACGTTAGGAAGCAGGTGCAACTAAAGAGGGGTGTAACTGAACCGAGGCGAATTGAGGCTCGGTATTTCCTACCGATTCATCGCTACTTCTCTCTAATTACCAGGATTCGATCGGATAGCGATCGAATATCTGAGTGGAGATTTTGGGGGTTCAGGATTCTAAGGAGCCTGATACCCAAGATGGGTGAGAGGCGGGTCAAGACCTTCTTCATTCACGGCTAGAACGAGCATAGTGCAAGAGGACTTGAGGGATTTCGACTGAGGAAGACAGCCTCTATCACAATTCTAGCCCTAACGGTTTCGCTGATCCTAATACCGGTATTCTTCCTTGACGCTCATGCGATGGGCTGCAGACCCCCTGGGTGTCAACTGGAGACGATTACTCATGTGCCGCCTGCCGAACACTCGATCAGCGTGAAACTGGACGGAGGTGCTGTCTTTACGTTGAACCACACTTTCACTTTCGCGAACAGCACCACTCACACCATCCAGGTCTTAGACACGGCTTTCATCGGAGCGCAGACGGGCCAGCACTACTTGTTCAAGCAATGGACGTATGTTGGCGATGGGAGTCAGTGGGATTCTTCGCCGACGATGACTACCCCTCCAATGTATGGGAACTACACTACTGCTCTATGCTCTCCCCCCAACTACTGTCCGTTCCTCGCGGAGTACACGATAACCCCGCCTGTTGGATGTAATTCCAACTGTCGCCTTCAAGCATTGACGACTGTTGCTCCTGCTGATGGGACCATTAGGGTAAAGGTTGATGGTGCGACAGTCTACTCTCTCGGCCAGATCTTCCCTTTTGGTAACGGAACAGTTCACACGATTCAAGTTCTGAACAATACGTTCACAGGCGCCTCTACAGGTGCAACCTATATTTGGAAACAATGGAGTTGCACTTGCGGCGTTGCCTCAAGCTCATCCACTACATTAACCACTCCAACAATGTCCCTCAATTACACTAACACCGCCTCGTCTCCAGAAAACGGAAAGGGAGCCTTTACCGCAGAGTTCGATGAACTGTTCCAATTGACACTCTCTTTCAAGGATCCAACAGGAAACTCAATCAGTTCTCCGAACAGCATTACACTGACAAGCGGAAGTTCAAGCCTGACTCTAACATCTTATTCAGGACTATTGGTTCCAGCAAAGTCGTGGACCGTTTCCGACGTCACATGGCAAGGAGTTCCGGGATTACAAGTGGCCTCTCAAGGCGTTGACCTCACTACTGGCCCTGTTACAAAAGCGATCCAGATCAAAGCGTATTCTGCGACTGTCAAAGTAGTGGACGCAGGGAACAATCCGGTAGCAGGCGTCACGATAACAGTGACCTTGCTTAACTCGACAGTCAGATCGATTACAACCGACAGCCAGGGTTTGGCCCAGATTGGTTACGTCCCTAACGGAAGATACACGGCACACGTGACCTACCGAGGTTCTGACGCAGGCACTTGGACAACTGATGCTTCTACAACACCAGTGTTGACTGTCAGTGTGGCAGTCGCTGGAGGCGGTGGTGCTTTGACATCTACAACAGTCGTATCAGCGGTTGTGTTGCTAACCGTATTCGGCATAGCGGCTTTCCTGATCATTCTGGCCGTACGTGTTCGCAAACCCCCGCCCCCTCCAAGCATTTAATGGTCCTGTTGCAGATCGAGGCTACGTTCTCGACGGTTGTTTATCAGATTAGATCGTGATAACAAACGGTAGAGTCAACGTGGAAAGTTCTAGTCGTTAATACCGGCTTAGCTGAGCTGCCCCAAGTTTTTCACAGAGTATTCCTACCCGAAGCTTTCTCTTTCATGACCCGGATGAATGATCCGTGTCTCTTGCAATTCTTTGGATCAGGTCATTGTGTTTTGCAGAGTGCGTAGTAGCGGCTCAATCCCATGGGGCAATGGATATCATAATCTATCTAGACCACTGGTCAATGTAACTAGTCGAGAATTTTTCAGGTTACATGATGCCTAAGTCCCGTGAGCCTTGGTGTATCCTATGGCTTGTGGGCGAAAGTCCACGCCACGACCCCAGAGCGAGAAAAGTTGAGCAGAGCAAACAGGTCAAAAGACACACTGAGAGACAAAATACTGCACGTTCTATCTGGCGCCAGCATTCCGATGGATGTCGAGAATGTCAGGGTCAGGTCGGGCCTCAAGAACTGGGAGAGCACGAAAGCCTTACTCCTAGAGCTTGTTGTGGAGGGTATGATCAGCGGTCAGAAAACAACAAAGTCCTGGGTCTTCTGGGTTGACCATGCCGATAGCAGAATGATGATCGGAAGAGACCATTCATGATCGATCCTTCTAGAAACCTCCACGATCAGGCAAGGGTAACATCGAGTCAATCAAGCGGCTCTTCCAACAAGGTCTCGGCTTGGACCAATCTGGGGAAGATGGTTGCGGGCAAGCCCACAGATGAAAAGAAACAAGGAGTGAAAAAATTGAGAAAAATAGTGAAGGACAAGAAAGGCATCAACACGATCCTCGCAGCCCTATTGATGGTCGTCATAGTCGTCGTAGCTTCAGTGATGGTCTACGCTTGGTCTACCGGATTGCTGGGTAGCCTAATGGTTACACCACAAACCGGGAAGGAAGCCCTCAACATTGAGTCAAGCACGTTCAACAGTAATAACATGAACGTCAGCTTGTTCATTCGCAATACCGGCACTGCTACCGTCTCATTCACGACCTATTATGTGAAGGACGCCGCCGGCAACACGTACACGCAGGGAGCATACACGTTTGGACCAACAATACAACCCAACGCAGTCGGAACT
>VBBA01000187.1 GCA_005888675.1 Candidatus Bathyarchaeota archaeon
CTCTGTGATGAGTCAAAGAAGCTTGGATATTGAGAAAATAGCAGAAATTCCGAGGTCAGTATTCCAACCGAGACCTAAGGTAGACTCGGTGCTGCTGAGATTGAGTAGAAAGAAGGCCGGGAGCGAAGCGGATCCAAGACTCTTCGAATGGTTAGTCAGGGAATTGTTCACCCAGAGGAGGCGACTGGTCCGAGGAGCGCTCAAGCATAGCTTGAAGAAGTTTAGACCTGAACTAGTCGATGCTATTGTTCAGAGAATGGAAATTCCAGATTCTCGCGTGTTTCAATTATCGCCAGCAGAGTTTGAATCTTTAGCAAAGCATTTCGAAGATGCCTTGAACGACAACAGTATCGGCTCGGCTGAGATTAGGCAATTAATCTCGAAGGGATAGGAGGAGTCGTAGACCTACTAAGGTTTGGACTTGCTCTAAATTGGGAAGTAAGTTCTGGGGGATAGGAATCATAGACGGCCAAGCCGCAGGTCAGTTATTGACTCAGCTTTCCGAACGGGGAACGACTGGTTTCTCATCGGTGACTGTCGCCGTAGTCGGCTCTGCTGGAGGCTTGGCTCCCTTCTTGCTTGGCTCAATAATCTCAAGCGCAAAGAGTGCCACGATTAAGGCTACTACGACAAGAACTCCTGTCGGGGTTGCCATGAAGTCGCGGATATAGAGAATCGATGCTCCTAGGTAGGGTATCGGGATAGTACTCTGGTAAACGCCAACTACTTGATTGGCTGGTATAGCGTTACTTGTATACCGCCAAGGGTCGCATCCCGAGTTAGCATCACCTTGGGTCTTGAAGGCAAGACTACCGTCTTGTAGAATGATCACTTGTCTAACTCGGTGGACCACTAGATAGTCGGGATTATCGAGGTAGGGCCGGAAGACGATTATTGATCCCAGCGTACCACCAGGAGCAGATGGGCCGACTGCCGGTAAATCACAGGCTGGACCGGCCTGAATCGAATGCGGATCCTGCCCTCTAATAACGATCAATGAACCTACAGGCAGGGTGCAAGGCGAAGGATCGCTAGGGCACATACTGCCACTTGAAACCACAAGGATTGGGAACTCGGTATTCAGTGCGACGCGTATCACTCCCCAAACTACTACCGCTCCGAGTAAGACTATTCCTATGAGTAGTAACCCTTTGGCCGTTTCATTCTTCTTCAAGAAACGACTGAATCTATGGATGTACTCGCTCAAGACGCCTACACGTGTTTTTGTTGTGATGGTTGCGGTGGAAACGTTACTTCGGCAGTATCATATTGGATCCGCTTCAAAAACTCTTCCGCAACTCTGCTACCTGCGGCAAGAAACTCTTCGCCCCGCGGCGTGATTCTGTAAACCTTCCGTCCCCGGCCTCCCTCGGCCTCCCAGACGGCTTGTAGGTATCCCTTCTCTTCCATGCTATGCAAGAGTGGATACAATGTGCCTGCGCTCAGGTATACCTTGAATCTGTCGCGAATTTCCAAGTTGACTTCGTAGCCCCAGCGGGGTTTGACCTTCAAGAGTCTGAGGATAATCAAGTCGAGATGATTCTTGACCAATCGTTCTCGCCACGACTTGTCGAGGTCGCGATTGCTCGTAGAGTAGCTTCCTGATCCTATCGGCTTTTCCATTCTTGTTGTCTGCCTCGAATCTCTTGAGGACGGTTAACTGTTTTTCCTAGGTTTTTATCGTGGCTGCCTGCCCCTTAAAGGAGTCTTTGGCATCGTCCTTATCCGCCTTCGACCTACTGGCAAGACCCGTTGTCGAGGCCACGATTGAACGAGGCTTCTCAATGCCCACAGAAGCACAGTCACAGGCCATACCCCACATACTCGAAGGCAAGAATGTCCTCCTGATCTCTCCCACCGCGAGCGGCAAGACCGAAGCGGCTCTGCTCCCAATCCTGACCAGATTAGTTTCGGATCCAGAGCGGGGTAAGGGGATCAAACTGTTGTACATTACGCCGTTGAAAGCGTTGAATCGCGACCTGTTGGACAGATTGCAGTGGTGGGGCCAGAAGCTCGATTTGAGAGTCGGAGTAAGACATGGGGATACTGAGACCGGTGAGAGGGTGCGACAGTCTAAGAGTCCTCCGGACATGTTGATCACGACGCCTGAGACTTTGCAGGCGATGATGCCTGGACGGGTGATGAAGCAGCATCTGCGGGATATCCGGTTTGTCGTGATTGATGAGGTCCATGAACTGGCAGAGGACAAGCGTGGAAGTCAGTTGGCGCTTGGGCTCGAAAGGTTGAGATGGATTACGCAAAGAGAGTTTCAGATTGTCGGATTATCTGCGACGATCGGCTCTCCTGAGAAGGTCGGACTATTCCTAGTGGGGAACGGGCGACCTGTAGAGATCGTCCATGTTCCAGTAGCAAGGAAAATTCGATTCCGTATCCTCTTCCCGGAACCGTCGGAGATGGATCATGTCTTGGCAGGGAAATTGTTCACGCATCCCGAAGTTGCGGCAAGGCTGCGCCTGATGCGTGAGATGATCGAGGGTCACAAGTCGGTGTTACTGTTCACGAATACGCGGTCTATTGCGGAGGTTTTGGCGAGCAGGTTCAAGATCTGGGACATCGACTTTCCAGTCTCGATCCATCATGGCAGCCTTGCAAAACCGTCCCGTATTACGGCCGAACGAGGATTGAAGGATGGACAGTTGAGAGGCTTGATCGCAACCTCCAGCCTAGAGTTAGGAATAGACGTTGGCCGGATTGATTACGTCATCCAGTACATGAGCCCGCATCAAGTGACTAGATTGATCCAGCGTGTAGGACGATCAGGACACAGTATCGGTCAGATGGCTGATGGGGTCATAATAACCATGGACCCCGACGATACTTTGGAAGCCATGGTCATTGCACGACGGGCTCTAGATGAGGAGATGGAGTTTGTGACTGTTCCCGATAAGCCGCTAGATGTGTTGAGTCATCAGATGGCGGGCTTGCTGATCCAGAATCGCAAGTGGTACGCGAATGAATTGGTGGATATGCTCTCGAAGGCGTATCCGTACCGGAATCTTACAGAGAAAGATATCATGGCCGTGGCCGGGTACATGTACTCTCGATTTCCTCGCCTGGCCTGGGTCTCGGAACAAGACAAATTGTTGATGAGGCCGCAACGAATCAAGTATCTTTACGAGTACTACTTCAACAAGCTCTCGATGATTCCCGACGAGAAGCAGTACTTGATCATCGACCAGTCGAACGATAGCGCGGTCGGCGTCCTGGACGAGGCGTTTGTCGCGGAGCATGGAGAGCCTGGAACTAAGTTCATTGTGCGGGGCTCCGCTTGGAAGATGATCAGCATCAGAGGAGACAAGATCTACGTCGTTCCAGTGAACGATCCAACTGGGGCAATCCCCAGCTGGGTTGGAGAGGAGATACCTGTCCCGTATGAGATTGCTGCTGAGGTTGGGTCGATCAGGAGGCGAGTTG
>VBBA01000188.1 GCA_005888675.1 Candidatus Bathyarchaeota archaeon
AAATCTTCAAGATTCATACCAAGAATATGCCCCTTGCTAGGGATGTGGAACTGGACCTGATGGCCTCCCGGGCCGCTGGCTATTCGGGAGCCGACATTGAAGCAGTCTGCCGCGAAGCGGGCCTTGTGGCATTGCGGCAAAACATCGAAGTGAAGGAGGTTACCCCGGAGCATTTCAGAGATGCTATTGAGAGGATCAAACCCAGCATCACTCCGGACATGGAGAACTGGTACCAAGGATTCCGGAAAGGATTCAAGAAAGAACGAGCTCCCGTTTCAATAACTTAGACTTAGAACTCGTTTCAGATGACCCGGCGGTTTGGATAAGGTCTAGGGTCCTTCCAAAACGAGCGCAAGGGCTCAGTTGATT
>VBBA01000190.1 GCA_005888675.1 Candidatus Bathyarchaeota archaeon
TATGCATCCTCACACAGAGCGTTAGACTTCGGCAAGAAGACGAGCTATTCCGCCCAGCGAAACGCGTCCATAGCAGGCTTTTCTTCTGTAATCCAAGAGGTATGACGAGTATGATGTACCTCAAAACACCTATAGGCAGCGAAACCGTTCCATCTGCAAAGGTGAAAGATAGGATGCGCAATCCGTTCCGAAGAAAATCCAAGAAGACATCAGACGCAGAAACAGCAAAATAAGTCGAGATCGATTCTCCTGGAAGACTTCTCTTCTCTAAGGGGCCTAGGACAGGCAAGACGACCAGAGGGAGGATTCGGACAATCGAGAGGGGACCCTTAGGTCCAAAGAACCGTTTCTTGTTCTTCATCATCTGGTCAGCGGATTCTCAATTCGCTTATATCTCAGCTTGGGAGGTCGGCCTTTCGAATGACTGACAACCTTGACCGGAACTTCAGTCTTGCCAAGAAAGATCACAGTGGCTGTCGAGGGTTCGCCACCTTCGCTTAAGGCAGCAGAGTACGCTCTAGAACTTGCCTCGTTAACAGGGTCGGCAGTCATAGCACTTCACGTAATTCTTCTCCCCCAGTATATCGACGAGCAAACGAAATCCCGCCTTAGAGAAGAATTGACAGCAAGAGGCGAGAAAGTTCTTGACCAAACCAACAACATGCCCCGAAAGAAGGAGGTCATTTTCACCCGAAGAATTCTCGAAACGAACACATCTATCGCGTTGACCATATGCAATTTCTCGGAACGCGAAGGCGCAGATCTCATAATACTAGGGGATAGGACTGAGGTTTCTCCTGTTGCCAGACTGATGCTCGGAAGCGTGGCCACTGGGGTCGCAAATAATGCGAGTTGTCCTGTTCTTGTCGTAAGGTAAGAAGTAACCTGGGTCACAGGGAGGAATAATTTGGGTAATCCGATTAGAATAGGAAATCGTGAAGATCTCATCTTCATCCTTTCTGAAGCGTCCACGCTGGAGCATATGGTAATGTGCGAATATCTTTTCGCGGCTTTCAGTCTCAAACGTGGGACAGGCGAGGGACTGACTAGCGACCAATTGAAGACCGTTACAAAATGGGAACGAGTCATATCTGATGTAGCAACTCAGGAAATGCTTCATCTCTCCCTCGTCAATAACATGCTAACAGCCATCGGAGCTGCACCCTACTTCGGCCGTCCGAATTTTCCGCATCCCTCAAATTATTTTCCGCCGAGCATTCAACTCGTGCTTCTTCCGTTTGGCGAGGAAGCGCTAAGACAATTTCTGTATCTTGAGCGACCGGATGGGATGGCTATCGAAGGCGTGCCTGGGTGGGAAGCTATTGGTGCCCTTCCTGAGAAGGAAAGAGGGACGGGAATTGTCCCGGAGCAGCAGTATTTTTCCACGATTGGTAATCTCTATCGGGGAATAGAGAATGGGTTCTCGAATCTGGTCAAGAAGTACGGTGAGAAGCGAGTCTTCATCGGTGGCAGCGAAGCGCAAGCGACAAGTGAGTACTTTGGATGGCCCAAGCTCACCCCAGTGACAGATCTGAAGACAGCCACGGAGGCGGTCGAGGCTATTGTTACCGAAGGGGAAGGCGCGAGAGGTGACTGGACAAACGCGCATTTCGGCAAGTTTCTCGGCATTCTTAACGAGTATATGGAGATGAAGAAACAGAATGCTGATTTCGCTCCAGCGAGACCCGTGGTTCCCGCGTATGTCAGGCCACCAACTGATGCCGAGGCTCAGATAACCGACCCTTTGACCGGTGGAGTCGCTGATTTGTTCAACGCAACCTACAGCGTTGTACTCACTGTTTTGAGCAGGTTCTTTACCCGTGGGGATGCAACGACTGAAGAGCTTAGAAAACTCAGCGACGCTGCGGTTCAACTAATGACGAATATCATTAAGCCACTAGGTGTTCTCTTGACGACCTTGCCGGTTGGGCATCATCTTCCCGGCATAACGGCTGGCCCATCTTTTGAGATGTACCGTAGGCCGTACCTTCTTCCTCGACGTGAGGAAGCTAGACTGATTCTTCATGAGCGGCTCACTGAGCTGTCGGACGACGCTGCTAGGTTGGCGGGGAGTCCGTCTGTGCCTAGGGAATTAAGAGTGATTGAAGTTACCCTAAGAGAGCTTGCGATCTTCTTATCTTAGGTCGAAAGCTAGAATTTGACAGCTGGTCGGGGCCCCTGGTTTTGAGGGTGTGCAAGCTACATAGCTTTCCTAGTTCATTCTGCCTGCCGCTCTAAGTATGCGAAGAGCGTTTAGGGTTATCATCTCATTCGGTTCATTCCGGCCCCAATCAACTATTTCCACGTTTGACACGGCGAGTTTCGCTCGGTTCTTGCGTTTCAGGTTCCAATAGTATCCTTCGGGTTTCCACAGTCCGTCCTTCTGCCTTTTTGACTCGACGAGATCGATAGCATCTTTCGTCCGAGGGTCTCCCAATTTGTCTGCGCGTTGCAGCATTACTAGTGCTTGGAGAATATCATAGTGCCAGTACAATGGATAATGAAGCTCAGTGAAAGAGTGAATCGACCTGTAGACTTTCGAGTGAAATGTCTCGGCCGCTTTCTCCGCAGAGTCTAGCGCATCTTTGTTGTCGGTCGCGCGGTAGTATTCGATCAGTCCCCACATTGTCGAAAGACTCTCGTTGAACGAAGAGTGCTTCGCGTCCTCTTTCCGGTCACAATTCCACCCGCCGTCAGGCCACTGCCACCGTATCAGGGACTCTGCGAGCTGTTTGACGCAAGGATCATCGGCGAGTCCTAAACGGCTGCAGACCGCGAGTGCATTTCCTTCTTGTGAA
>VBBA01000189.1 GCA_005888675.1 Candidatus Bathyarchaeota archaeon
TCTTCTTGCTGGCACACCATTCACAGTCACACGTACAACGGTCATTGTGACCCGCAATTGTAATCTGAATGCGAGTCATACCTCTACCAACCTTGGTCCCAATACTCCTGTCATGCTCAAAAGGACATTTCGACATCCAGTTTCCCTGTACCTAGGCTAGATTTTGACTTACAACTCATGAAGGCATCAAAAAGCAACTCTATGTTCGAGGTTAATGAGTTATTCAGAGGGTTGGATTCCCCAACTCGACCGCGGGGGGTCACTACTAGTTGAAGAGGTGTCCTTGCTCTATTGCTTGTTGTGACAGAAACGTGCCTATAAGTGACGGGGATGGGAGCGTGGTGGGACCCGATCATTTGCGCTTTCAGGTTCGAGTGTTGAATTGTTTTGTCAGATAAGGGTAGAGCGTTTATCAATATTGAGAATGTTGTCGCTTCAGCGACATTGAAGCAGAAGATTGACCTCAACGCGATCGTTCGTGTCTTTCCTGGGGTTGAGTACCGCCCGGAGCAGTTTCCGGGTTTGGTTTACCGGTTGAAGAAGCCCAAGACCGCGACCCTGATATTCAGCTCAGGAAAGATGGTCTGCACCGGTGCAAAATCTGAACGCCAGGCCCATAAGGCGGTCTTGAAAGTGGTTGACGAATTAAGGAGGGACGGGATTGTAATCCCCGGTAGGCCGGAGATTGTGATCCAGAACATTGTCGCCTCCGCCGGCCTAGGAGGCCACATTGATCTTGAGAAGGTGGTCTATGGGTTGAAGAAGACTATGTACGAGCCTGAACAGTTTCCAGGACTTATCTACCGTATGGACGAGCCGAAGGTTGTGATTCTCATCTTCGCCAGCGGCAAACTGGTCTGCACAGGGGCCAAGAAAGA
>VBBA01000179.1 GCA_005888675.1 Candidatus Bathyarchaeota archaeon
TATTGCGAGATACGTTGACCCCCAGATTATGTATACGGACGTTAGGGCCAGAGCGATCTGCCAACGAAGACTGGGCTGTGGAATTTGCAAAGTCAGATCACTCCCGGCGTCATCAAGAATTTTGTTTTGACACTGAATCCGTGTAGAATAAGGTTGATGCCGTCGAGGGTTGGCAGGGCAGACTCCGAAATACTCTTAGACCCCGTCTCATGCCTCCTCTGGAAAGGAGCAATGCAACTCACATGTCACAGGAAGAGCAGCCTCAAAAGTTAAGATTCCGTATTCGTCGCCGGGATTATGAGGTAGAATTAGAAGGAAATTTCGATTACGTCAAAGAGAAATTTGAGAGTCTGTCCGAGACATTTCAGCATCATCTGAAACAGGAACTGCCATCAAGTCCCTCCCACGACACATTAGAGCCAGTCCTCTCATCCTTGCCGTCGCAGCCCCCAGAATCATTGACAGGGATCATCCAGTTCTCCGGCGAAGGCAAGCCCCACTTGACAGTCCAAGCTGACCGTCTCACCGCGAAGGAGGCTCTCGCCCTAGTCCTCTTCGCGACTCATCCAAAACCGATCGGGGACGATGACCTTAGCGGCCTACTAGGCTCGTCATGGAAAACCACCAGTGGAGCAGTTGTAAGAGCTAGAGCTAGTGAGCTAAAGCGAGAGGGAAAGCTGATCGCTGAGAAGGGAAGCTATGTCCTCTCAGGCGCTGGGATTCAGTGGGTTACAGGTGACCTGATTCCTGGCCTTAGGAAGACCCTCTAGTTCATACAGAAAGGGAATCTGAGAGACAGAGTACTCTCTTTGGATCTGAATCTGTGACCGTACAGCCCCGCGCCGCGCCACCCTTCTACGAATATAGATCGGTCATAGTGTCGTGATGTGCGTCTAACCTACCGCTCACTGCTCAAGACACTTCTAGGAGCCAGCTTATGGGGTCTCTCTGGAACCGCAGCACAGGCACTCTTCCAAATCTATAAGTTTCCTGTAGTCGGCCTACTGACAATCCGCATGCTTGTTTCAGGGGCAGTCCTCCTGGCTGTTCTGCGACCGCCAAGACCCACAAGACCAATACTTCCACTGATACTATTGTCAATATTCGGTTACGCCGGCTCCCAATTTTTCTATCTGGCAGCCATCCAGTTCTCCAACGCTGCAACAGCAACGCTTCTACAATTCCTGTTTCTTCCAATGGTCGCTGGCTACGAAGCAGTCACTAAATCGCTCAGTTGGTCCCATCGCTGGACCGTCACATTGTTGCTAGCCGCGACAGGAACTCTTCTACTTGTAGTAGGGTCCACCTTCAAAATACTAGTCACTCCAATTGGGCTAGCCACTGGACTTACAGCCGCCGTTGCAGCCGCATACTACACTCTAGGCTCCCGACACTATGTTCGTACTCTAGGATCCTGGTGGATAACTTGTTGGGGCTTCACGATAGGAGGACTCGTCACATTGCCCTTTGGATTGGTCTCTCTCAGCGACTACTCTTGGCCATCGAGTGCGAGCAATCTAGCAGAGGTAAGCTTCCTAGTTGGTTTTGTCATCGTCTTCGGCACTATCCTTGCATTCGGCCTGTACGTCTCTGGCCTCCAACATTTGTCAGCTACCGAAACAGGTATTGCTTCATCCGCAGAACCCATAATGTCCACCATCGCAGCATACCTCTTCCTCGGAGTAGTGCTGATCCCAACCCAATATGTCGGGGGCGCACTGATGATATCCGCAGTACTACTAGTCGCAACAAGACGTAATCAAGTCAAACAATCAGTGCTTGGTTCCACTCGGGACATGTAGACCGAACAAGCCCAATGATCAAGCAGGCGAAACCTGCTTTTCGTACATTATCATTTCAATCAACGCTTTAACCCGCTCCCAGCCTCAATCTAGGCGGATGTCGCTTCAGCAGGGCTCCGTCACCGACGCACGCCCCTCCTATCGAGGCATGGAACTAGTCGATGTTTCAGACTATCGCAAATTCGTCTCTGCCCATGATCGGGTCGTCATCGGGAACGTCGTCGTGAAGATTGGCAAGCCCTGGAGCATCAAGGACTATAGTCCTCCGCAGGATTACAAGCCGGAGGATTCTACAGTCTGGAGTTTTCCCAGCCGTGGAGATTGGGCAACCCATTCCGGTAACTATCGGGGGAACTGGAGTCCCTACATTCCCCGCAACCTGATCAACAAGTATACCAGTCCTGGTGGCTTAGTCTTGGATCAGATGTGTGGTAGCGGGACTACTCTGGTCGAGTGCAAGCTTCTAGGAAGGAACGGGATAGGAGTCGACATCAACCCGGACGCGGTGATGGTTGCTCGTGATAGGCTCAACTTCGACTATTCTTCGTTAGAGAGGACTGACAATGTCAGTAGCCGAACCTACATGGGAGATGCTAGAAACCTGGACAGGATAAAGAGCGAAATAATCGACCTGGTCGCGACACATCCTCCCTACGCTGGGATAATTCACTACACCGGCAAGTCCGTCCCTGATGATCTATCGAGGCTCAAGCTCCCGGAATATTTGGCCGCAATGCGGGTTCTTGCCGCGGAGTCCTATCGCGTCCTGAAGCCAGACCATTACTGCGCGGTCCTGATAGGCGATACCAGGAAGGCGCGACACTATATTCCGATATCGATCGGAGTCCTTCAAGCATTCCTAAGCGTCGGATACACGTTGAAGGAGGATATTATCAAATTACAGCATAAGATGATGGTGACTCGGTTGAAGTGGAGAGGGCGCAATTATGACTTTTACAAGATCGCACATGAACACCTCTACGTATTCAGGAAACCGGGTATGGAAGAGGATCTTTCGAAGGTCAAGTATAGTCGGAGATGGTGGTAAACGAAGTCGACGGTTATGGTGTCCCGGCGAGTATTACTCGTTGCAGTCTAAACCAGGTATATCCGTCGCTTTCCCGTATCTGGAACGCCCGGCGAAATCTTGGATTTGCTCCAAGCATCATACGTCTCAATACATCCGTTCTCTCCTTGTCGCATCCAGCCCTCATCGCCCAATCCTCCAATTGAAGCAACACGGGAGAATACTTCCATCCCTTTGTCGTCAATCCGGCCTCCTTGTACAGTTTGTTGAGCTCTGAGAGTTTCAAGGCCTTCTGATGGCTCGGATCCCGGAACCGTTCAAATTCATCATGAAACCTTGCGGCCTCCTCGTCCTCTGGAGAGATCTGATCAGCGATTATGATTCGTCCTCCCTGCTTCACCAGCCTAGCCATCTCTTTCACCACGGGTCCCGGGTCCGGAATATGGTGCAAGGCCAGTCTGGAGACCACATTGTCGAAGGACTGATCTGGAAATGGTTGTCTGCTACCTTCTGCAAGCAAGAAGGTCGTGTGATCGTTAACCGCCTCCCTTTCAGCATGCTTTCTCGCCCAGCCAAGCATTTCTCTCGTGATATCGGTCCCAATGACAAGACCCTTCGTCTTGTGAGCGAATTCGACCGCGACGAAGCCCGTCCCGGAGGCAACGTCGAGTACAGTGCTGCCCGGTTCTAGTTTTGCGAGACTAACTATCTTGGACAAGAATTCCTTGTCGGAGTGGACCTTACTCTTGGCGAATTGCTCGGCGATTCCAGCTTTGCTGAATTGATCTCTAGATAACGCCAACAATCATCGCCCCGCCAGTGATTATGCCAATTCTTCCTTTTTCCAAAACA
>VBBA01000180.1 GCA_005888675.1 Candidatus Bathyarchaeota archaeon
GGAACTTGACCTTCTTCCGATTGCCCTGTTCTCTTCTTCACTAGGTTGTGGGGGGCGATGACCTACCTTACCAGGTTTTGATCTCTCGATTATTAGGGGCTCGTCCCACGATGCTTGGTGGAAAACCGTTGCTCAGATTCCTCCGAGGATTTCTTTTAGCTTCTCTGAAAGTTGGTCGATGGATTCCTGGCTCGTCATCTCCGTAACGCAAAGCAGGGAACTCTCGCCCAAATCTGGAAACTCAGCACTTAGCACTTTGCCTCCATGGATCCCTTCTGAGAGGAGGCGACGGTTAACCTCGGACGCTTTAGATCGGTTGAAGCCCACTACGAACTCTTGATAGAAGTGACTCTTGAAGCGTGGTGCTGTCAAGCCGGGTACTTGTGAAAGTTTCATCATTGCGTATTCGGTCTTGGTCTTTATCGTCTCGAATAATTGCTTCAATCCATGGGGTCCTAGGAGAGACAAGTAGACGGCCGCACCGATGGCAAGAAGTGCCTCGTTGGTGCAAATGTTAGATGTTGCGCGTTCTCTTCGAATGTGTTGCTCCCTTGTTTGCAGAACCATGCTATAGGCAGGGCTCTTCCCATCTAGAGTTGTTGTCATTCCAATGATGCGTCCTGGCAGCTGACGGACAAGGGTCTCCCCTCTGCACCCGATGATGCCCAAAAGGGGTCCACCATAATTCATTTCTGTCGATATTGATTGGCCCTCGGCTACTGCAATGTCTGCATTGTAGTCTCCGGGGCCTTTCAGGCCGCCCAGCGAAATGGGATCGAATGCCACGATTGCAAGAGCACCTTGTGAATGGCATTTATCCGGTAACCTTGTGGCCTCGGGGTCCAAGGTGCCGAAGAATGAGGGCACTTCGTAGTAGAGCGCTGCTGTTGCATTGTCAAGTTTTGATTCAAGGTCTCCCATGTCGAGGCTGCCCGTCTCCTTGTCATAGTCTACTTTTTCGATGCTGATCCCGCTGGGCTCAGAATAATTCCTAAGGACAGAAAGCCGGTCTGGGTGAAGACATTTGGGGATGAGAATTTTCCGGCGTCCGGTGGATCTCGCGGCCATCCGGACCGCCTCTCCAATCGCGTTTGAGCCGTCATAGAGTGAGGAGTTTACAACCTCCATCCCGGTCAAGTCCGCCATTATTGACTGGAACTCGAACAGTGCTTGCAAGAGGCCCTGAGAGATCTCTGCTTGGTAGGGCGTGTAGGCCGTCTGGAATTCTACTCTCGAGACTATTGCCTTGGCTGCTGCTGGGACGTAATGATTGTAGATTCCAGCTCCAAGGAATGTGGGGATTTCCTTAGTGGACTGGTTTTGGGACAAAAGGGCCTCGATGTGGGTGAGGACTTCGTGCTCAGAGTTGAGGGCTGGGATCTTGAGGGGATGACTGACTCTCACCTCAGCGGGTATGTCAGAGTATAATTCTTCGATTGAGCCTACTCCGATCGCCTCAAGCATCTTGAGACGAATGCTCTCGCTAGTGTTAGGAATGAACGGGTGGCTGTTCTTGTTCACTTTTTGGACGCTGGCCTCTTTCTCAGCGCCCAAAAGCTGAGTGCTCATAATCCTTCCCTCCAAGTACGAGACCCCTTTTTATACACGCGTAAGACGGGCTTGTCGAAATCAGGGAAGCGGCGCTCGTGGACAAAGTTGTCGCCTTACTCTTGGGAGCGATCGGTCTGCCTGTCTCCGCGGTTATTACTCGCTTTCTCATTTCATGGAATTCTTCCCATGGTATCTTCGGTGTTGACGTTCACAAGACCGAGAAGACGATCGTCCCCGAGATGTGTGGAGCAGCTATGGCGATAACCCTGATCGTGTTGGCTGGAGTCTATTCACTCGTCGATCCAAGGTACTCGCTACAGCTGATTTCTTTCATCTTAGTTGTAGGGATCGCGGCTGTCGCTGGCGCTTTAGACGATTTCAAGCGATTGGGAGGTATGTTCAAGCCTCTGGTAGGCCTGCTCTGCGGAGTTCCGGTGTCGATTCTCGGTCTCATGTTTCCAGGGCAGGTCTACAATCCTGAGCTTGGTATACCATTGTTTGGAGGATTTCGTCTGCCGATCATTTATCCGCTAATAATTCCCCTAGCAATCTCGGTCACTGCGAACACTGTCAACATGCTAGACCCTCTCAATGGAGTCATGGCTGGTGGCATTGCGATCGCGTGCGCGGGTCTTCTAATCGGACTCTTGCTGACTGCGCAAAGTCCCACGCCGATCTTTCTTTACGCACTTCTGCTGTTCGTTTCTCTGGGATTCTACATTTACAATAGGTACCCATCCCGTGCTTTTTCTGGAAACGTCGGGCAACTGTCACTTGGGGCGGCCCTTGGAGCGGCAGCAATTCTCGGGAGGGCAGAAATTGCAACTATTGTGGCAATCTTTCCTAATATTCAGAACTCGTTTTTCTTTCTGTCGAAGATACGCAGATTCACAGAGCACAGACGGTTGACATCGAAACCTACAATGTTGCTTCCTGACGGGAGGCTATCTTCAACCCCTGATCGAGGGGCACCGTTAACCCTTGTGCGAACGATCATTTCAGGCGGGCCTGCTTTCGAGTACGACATTGTCAAGACGATTTTCTTACTGTATCTCCTGTCCTCAATACTAGGATTTCTGACTCTTCTGTTGATGGGGCCGTTCCATCTTTGAAGCTCAGAGTTGTCGCCTTGCAGTCGTTGATATTCACTGTCGAATGGGGGCTAATGCTTCTTGGCTTCGGCCTAATCTCGGTCCTGATCGTTCCTTACGCGATATTTCCGGAGACCGGATCGATCTACAGGTTTCTCAACGCGGGATTGAAGGCGCTCTTTGGATTGATGCTTTCATTAGTCTGGTTGTTTATTTGGGACCGTCAGGTCAGGGTTTTCTTCTATTCGAAGGAATGAATCTGGCAAAAAATCCTAGGCTCTGAGACGTTCACGTTACTTCCGCCGCCCTCCAGTTCTCATCCTCGACTATCGTGTATCCCATGTCTACGTTCTTTGTGAACCATAAGTTACTGGGCAATGCGTCCAGTTCTTTGCAACGCGGGAACGGTTCATTGAGCATCATCCGTCCCGCTAACCATGGAAAATTCCATTCTGGCTTCCCAAATTTCACCGAAGCCAACGTCGAGTAATGGACATTAGTTGTAAACCTACAGTTAATCTCCGTTGGTTTAGGAATGCCCTGCTCGTCTCCTTTGAGATCTACGCAGAAAATACCGTGTGGTTTTGGAGTGATTGCTCGGATTGCTGCAAGCGCCTTATGGTTTGCGTCTTCGACGTGGACGACTCGGTTGAGCTTCGAGGTCCCGCCGGTGCCAACGGTTCTGTGACCAACCCAGCTGAGTCTTTCTCGAACCATTGAGGTAATTAGATGGCCCTCTTTCCATAGTGATATGAAACAAAAATCTCTGCCGGGAAGGTATTCT
>VBBA01000181.1 GCA_005888675.1 Candidatus Bathyarchaeota archaeon
TGTCAATACTTTATTGCTTGTGCCATTGTCGTTAGCCTTCTTTCCACTTGGTGTCTTCGGGCTAGTGTATCTTTTGATAGCGGGCGGGTTCGGCTTGTGGCTCTTGATCGTGGACTTGAAGCTGGCCTTCGATCCTTCCAAGAGCCGGGCTTGGACCGCGTTCAAGGTTTCAAGTCCATATCTCGCAATAGTCTTCTTGGCCATGGTACTGGACAAGGCCGTTTGAAGATAGACTAAGCTTCCAAAGCCAGTTTGAGAACGTTCTGGATCAGGACACGTCCGTCAGGATGATCTTCATCAGCTCTTTCCGGATGGAATTGGAAACCGTACACAGGACGGGACTTGTGAACCATGATCTCAACTTTCGAAGAGGCTGATTCACCGAGACAGTCGAATCCCATTGGAACACTTGCTAATGCCTGACGATGAGACTCTGGCACTCTGATCTCATTTGGGAGATCATCGAAGAGTGGATGAGTCCCTAGGATCTTTACCCTTTCGAAACCTCTGCACATTCGTCCCAGATCGGATAGTCGTGCTCCGAAGGTTTTACCGATCAACTGGTGACCATAGCATATTCCGAGGATGGGAAATTCAGCGTCCTTGATTATTCGAGTCTCCGGCTCGAAGTTTCTCTGGTTCTCAGGCCTTGTCAGCATATGCGAGGATCCGCTGAGAAACAAGAGGTCCGGAGACTTGTCCATGATCTTCTCGTACAAACTAGGAGTTCTATAATCCACCAGTTCGATCTTTTGACCTGTGGATTTTCCGAGGCTCTGGAGAGTGACCTCAGTCTTTTCCGAGCTGCTGTAATTGTTTAGGAGTATTAGCCGCAAT
>VBBA01000182.1 GCA_005888675.1 Candidatus Bathyarchaeota archaeon
GTAGATGTTGGTGGGAAAGTTGAGGCTGCTTATGACGATGTTTCCATCTTTCTTGTATTTGATGCTGCTTGAGAGTGCGACTAGGGCGGTTGTGACGTTGGGAATGTTTGCGATCTCATCGGTTTCTGCGCCGATGAGTTTGCCGAATAGTCGACGGGAGTCGATGATGATTGGTAGCCATTCTTCCCAGTTTTCACCGTACTCTTTCCAGTCCGTGATGAACTCGTTTAATGCGTTGAGAACCATTATTGTTGGTGGTCCGGTGCCGGCGTTGTCGAAGTAGGCGCGTCGTGATGTTACCGGGATCTGTTTCCGGACAAATTCTAGGTTCATGTGAATCCAGTAGGTCCTGCGTGTCTGTCGAGTTTGGCTGGATTGTCCCGGGTATAAAGAATGGTTTCTAGGGGACGGGTTACATTGGTTCCTGTGACGTGTCCCTGCTGGGGTCGTGATCTGGCAGGTGTTGTGAAGGAGTTGTGTGGAACTGTTCATGGCCTAGGTCGAGTATACAGTTGCGACACCAGAACTGGTTTCTTTCTGGGCTGTATTCCGCATAGGAGTCGGTTGTGACGTTTCCGCAGACGCTGCATCGGAGGATTGTTACACGGCGCATCTTGTGATGTCTCAGTTCTTCCTTGTGTCTGGCGACGTCGACGTCCCCTGGCTCGATTATCTGGTTGCAGGTCTCGCAATAGTAGACGATGGATAGGATGTTCTTGTCTCGTTCCTCTGCCCAGTCAGTCTCAGGTGCCTGTGGTTGCAGGTGGGGGTCGGTGATTGCTGTTTTCTCTCCGAATACGGGCTTTAGGTGATTGAGAGGGAGTTATTCCTTACCTTACATCGTTGGTGCCGTGGTTGTTTATAGTCAGCATTGAGAGTGTGCTTTGTTCGGGATCAAGCTGTAGGGCTTTTTCTATATGAAGGAGGTCGGAGGAATTTGTTCTGCCTGTGGCTGGAGAAAAATAATGAGGGGTGGGGATCAATAAGCATGCTTACTATTTTAGTTAGAAACCTGTGAGACTTTTTTTCTAGAGAATGTTTTTGTCCTGAATCGTGGATGTTGAACTTGTTCCGCTCAAGAGAGGATTCCCTAATCAAAAGGAGAAGTAGTCGGTGTGAAAGTATTCGGAATGTCTCTTTCACCGTCTTGAGTTTTGAGGTGCTACCCACCCCTATTTTTACAACTTAATTTTTTACTGCGGTTCAAAATGAGCGAGATCTCGCGTTAATCGTTCATTATGATTGGAAAAGCATTTTGCGGAAACGGGTTTATTCATTTAAACGTCGCGGAAATTTACGAGGGGGACGTCGGGGGCCGGAAAAGTATGCTCCGATTGGCAATCAGGGCATGAAATGAGCGATTTTGGAGTAGAGATGTCTTGGGGGCGTCAATTTTCTAAGAAATGTAGGTTGAGACTGTAGGGTCTTGGATTGTCTTTAGGGCTTTGAACAGGACCCGTTCCGCGAGTTCTCGTGCGTCTGAGTGCTCTTCGAAGGCGGATGTCCAGAGCATGTAGGCTACGCCTTCGGATTCGGCCGCATGGAAGAAGCCGAGGTTTGTGAGGGCAGTCGTTAATCGACTGGTTTTGTCTGTCCCAGCGGGAAGTCCGATGGTTATGGTCCAGTCTCCGAGATGGTCCAAGCTTACTGTCACGATTCCCTTTGGCAGGTTGAGGGTCAGGTTGTTTCCCGGGCGAATGCCTCTCCCTATGATACTGTTCGATGGAGGAGTGTCCCGTGGGTTGCCTAGCTGGTTCATGGCTGTCATTTCCGCCAATCCGCTTCTGGCTTAACGGTCCTGTAACCAGGCGTGGCCGTTTGCCGGGACGTTCTCTTGTCGTTTATTCGCCCGTGTTTATATTGAGCCGAGGGCTCTTTGATGCTGCTCCCCGAGTAGGTATTACCTTTGACCACTAACAATAGCATGTTCGACCTCGAAGAAGAGAAGCTTCTATCGGAGATAGAGGGGAGAGGTGCCCGAAAGATACTCATCCAGCTCCCAGATGGTCTCAAACAAGAAGGCCCGCGCCTAGCCGAGATGATCAGGGCAAAGACAGGCGCTGAGGTTTTCGTTTCTGCCACCCCGGCCTGGGGAGCGTGCGATCTTTCACTGGATGCTGCTCAGCGGTTGAAAGCTGATCTGCTTGTACATTATGGGCATAACGAGTTCCTGCGGGACGGGTCCAATGGGGTGCCCGTAGTGTACATTCCTGCAAAGGGGAGGCATGAAACTGTTCCTTTGGTGGAGAAGGCTATCCCGCTTCTAAGGGGGAGGCGAGTTGGTCTAGCCACGACCATCCAGCATCTTCACACGATTAATGCGATGAAGAAGTATCTAGAAGGAAAAGGTT
>VBBA01000183.1 GCA_005888675.1 Candidatus Bathyarchaeota archaeon
TTTTTGGGTTGACACTAATCATGTTGCGAAGACCGGTCAAAAAACTGTTGAGGTTCGTCGAAGACTCTGTTATGTTCGTTGATGGCAACGGCGAGCAGGAATTAGAGCCCGGGAAGA
Source organism: Candidatus Bathyarchaeota archaeon (assembly GCA_005888675.1). Lineage (GTDB taxonomy): Archaea > Thermoproteota > Bathyarchaeia > 40CM-2-53-6 > 40CM-2-53-6 > BA-13. The sequence goes on from VBBA01000183.1 coordinate 118, forward strand.
TTGAGTGGAAAACATCAATGAGTTTTGTCCTCGGAGAGAAGATTTATTGGACCAACACTCTAGTCGCTTTCGTCTCCTCTTCCGATGCAGCTAGAGCGGTCCAATTGATCAGAGACAGATTTCCAGAACTGGGACAAACTAATATTGGCTATTAACTCGGCTGAACGTGCCACTCTCAGAGTGTAGAAGGAAGAAACACGATGATAGATTGCATATTTTGCAAGATATCCAGTCATGAGATTCCTTCGAACATAGTCTTTGAGAACGAGAATTTTCTCGCGTTCTTAGACATTCGACCACTAAACCCGGGACATACTCTAGTCATTCCTAGGAAGCATTACCGATGGGTCTGGGACGTCCCAATACCCGGCCTATATTTCGAGGTGGTCACAAGAATTGCAAAAGCACTACAGAAGGTTATGAAGACGGAGTGGATAGCTTGCGAGATCGCAGGCATGGGAGTACATCATGCCCACATTCATCTGATTCCACGATTTCCTAATGATGGCCATGGAGAGTTTCCGATCCAGACTAACGTGAAGAGTATTTCCGCGGACAAGATGAAGACAATTGCAGAGAGTATTAGACGTGGTCTGAACTGAGAATGATCTGATTCTCTTTGGAATAATCGGCAAACCTCAAATTCGTGGATAGTCCATCTTGAAGAGGGACACCACTTCTTTTCCGGATTGTCGAGGAGAAGAGTTCTCACTGCGGTTGCGCTTGGGTCGATACCCTGGCTGGCCGCCGTGGGGTTTGAGAGCGCGACATTCTGGGCCGGGGTTGCGCTACGAGGCGACATCTACGGCTTATTCTCAGGAATAAGATTACCGGTGGACATTGGGTCTTTCCTGCTTGGCGGAGTTTTGGTTAGTAGGCTCGTTAGGTCGCGGCTTGCGCTATTCCAAGCGGGGCTAAACGTAGTAGTCTTCTGGATCTTTCTCTACGCGGCATGTTTCACATTCATTTCACCGAATGGACTCATGCATTCGAACTGTTACCAAGTCGGTCCAGACGGGCTCGAAGGATATCGATTGGGACTTTTCATGTTCAGTCTTGAGGCTTTTCCGATTCTAATGACTCTCGCAGAGAAGCATGTGACTATTCCCGTCCGGATTCGGCCGTGGACTGCTGTATTCTCAGGAATTGTTGTTGCAGTGATGACATCCTGGTTTCCACTTACAGCATGGTTCTCCGGAGTAGTCTTCCTTCCATTCTTCGAATTCTTCCAGGTGCTGGTCCTATTCGGGGTGCCAGCCATAGCAGTGGGTATGCTTGCAGCGAGGATCTCAAGATCAGTCAAGACTGCAGCATTGTCCGGTCTTGCGTCCATCCTATTCTTGTCCGCTTCTTTCTGGACTCTTCCGTGCCCGATGTGTGACAGAAGCGTAATTCTCCTCTCTCTACCTTCCTGGATATTCTTCTCGATGGTTGGCGGTTCGCTGGAGCTTGGACGATCACTTCCAAGTTTCCTCTTTTTCAGAGCGATCGCCCGGAACATTCCAACGTTCCGTACCCTGGGAGTTGCATTGGTAATAATTGTCACTCTGTCGCCTTCTCTGTTCCATGCATACTGGGATCCTAGTGTGATCGAAATTCCAAACACTGGATCACAAGCGAATTCACAGCCAACCTATGGTCTTCCAGCCTACCGTCCTTACATTGCCGGCTACTATGACTCTCTCCAGTACAGAATATGCTGCTTAGAGGTCGGCGTCAGCTTCTCGCATGTGGATACCTCAGAGATCGGTCAAGGGAACTATCTGATGGCAGGTATGGGTGTTCAATCGCCGAACTGTTGCGTGGATGGATGGGATCTCGGATGGCGAGCTGACGCCTACATTCTAGGAGACGGTAGTATCTTTGTTTCGGCCGACACTTGGGGTACTTGTGACGGGAACGCGAATTGTGGTGGGCACTTCTGGCAGAATCCTCGATACCATTCTCAGACGGAAATTAGCTTGCCTGATCCTTCTACTCCGATACGTCTTCGGATGATGTGGGAGTCGGGGATGGTCAACTGGTACTACAACTATACCGGAGTCCATTGGCAAAAGTACGGGAGTTTCAAGCCCGATTTTCGCGAAGGTCGCTATTTTGACATAGGTGTGGTCTTGGGCGGGAGAGGGAATGCTCCGTATCAGCAGGCATTCTTCTTTCAGTTCGGTGTGTCAAGCAAGGTTCCTGTTTCAGGCTGGACCGTCCGACTGCTCTATCCTTCGTTCCAGTATCTGGGGGTTTGGAGGTTGATGGAGAAAGCTCGGACGATTCAAGGGGATCATTCCTACTGGAAGGTGAATTATCGCTGGGGAGGCTATCCGTACGTCGGTGTATTGGCCAAGGGGAACGCATCTGATTCCTCTATCGGGAAGAATGTTGTGGAGTTCTCGTACACAGATGATCTTGTCATGCCTGAAAGAGTGCTCCTGTGGTCCTGATACGCGTGACTAGCAATTTGTTAGAGGAGTCAGGGTTGCCTCCATCTTGCAAGACGCAGCATCACTAGCAATGCTACGATTAATGAGACACCTAGCATAGTCCATCCGAATGCGGGACTCCAGTACGCGAGTTCGGGGGTTTGTCCCATGAAACCCCGGAGTATCAGTGAGGCATGAGTTGTAGGCATCAAGTAGGCGATCGGCAGGATGTTGGGTGGGAGAATTTCAGCGGGGTAGAAGGCTGGGGGTATGACTGCTACTATTACGCTCAGAAGGAGTCCTGACTGCCAACCGTTTCGCAAGTTGGTGACGTACGTGGAGACGATGTATCCTATGATTCCTGAGAAGAGCCAGACTGCACACACCGCCAGCATGACAAGTGGAAGATCGATCAATGGGAGTCCGAGATATACAAGGACTGGCAGGAGAATGACTAGCGCTGGCGTAGCGAAGAATAGGCCATTGAGTGCGATTCCTAGCAGGTAGCCCATCTGGGATACTGGGGAGGCAACG
>VBBA01000184.1 GCA_005888675.1 Candidatus Bathyarchaeota archaeon
TGTGCTCCCGGCACGAAGATCACGAAGTTGTTGAGGCGTGCTATTCCGTCTCCTCGTCTCCCCAAAGCATCGATTGTCAATGTGAGTTCTTGTCCCTCCTCGACTGGGACTGGTCCCCGGTCTCGGTCTCTATCTCGACCTCGATCTCGGTCTCCTCGGGAGCCATATTCTCTCCTGCCGTATCCTCCCCCACTACTACTCCTTCTCTCTCCTCCGCCAAAAGATGTACTTGGACTTGCTCTTCGTCTGCCGCTTCCGTATCCCTGCCGGAAGGTTTCTCGGGCAGGTTGTGACTCTTCTCCCTGGCCTTCTGCCTCTTCCTTTTCGCCTTCCTCTGATTCTCCTTCTTCCATTTCTCTTATTTCCTCTTGGTTGCACTAGCGAGCCTTAGCCTGTCTGGCTGGGTACGAGAAATGTTTGCTACAGGCGTATGTTCCTGTAAAATACTATCCTCATACTTCGCGCGACTAGTCCAAACTCGCCTTGCAACTGTAAAGCGTGCCCAGTTTTGTATTAAGAGTTTACCATCAACCATGCATCTGGAACGCAATTTTCCGCCTCGCATCTCTCCTCTCATTGTGTTGTATACTTTGTCCCGTCGACTTACGTGAATATTTCGATACGGAAATCTCGTGCTTCGGCGAGGATGAGTTTTTCGGCTTTCAACGTCCGGAGGATGACCTCCTCGTTCTCTCTCAAAACTGTAAGCTGTTCGGGATTCGTGTATATCTCGAGGGCACGTATCGGAGTCTTTAGAGACAGTCCACTGTCCGCCTTTTTCCTTCGGGAGAGAGCTATCACCTCGAGCAAAGCTCTCCCTTGTTTCGCAATAGACTCGTCAAATCGGCTCGTCTCCGCTCTCGGCCATTCGGACTTGTGAATACTTTGAGCCATCGTGTTCGATTTCGGAACCTGCTGGTATATGGCCTCAGTTATGTGTGGGCAGATCGGCGCAAGGAGTTTGCAAATGGTAACTAGTGTCTCGTATAATGAAAACTGGGCGCTTTTCTTATCGTCAGTATTTGCCTCGGGGGCAAGCCGATACTTTACTGCTTCCAAATAGTCGTCTGCGAGGGTGTGCCAGGTGAAATCGCGGACTGCTTCGAGTGCAAGGTTGAATTCGAAGTTTTCGAAGTGCTCAGTGGTTTGTTTTACGAGGTCTTGCACCGCTCCGAGCAACCATTTGTCTAAGAGAAGAAGTTCGTCCATCTCTCTTGATTCAGGGATTACTGGTGTGCTGGTGAGGACGAATCTAGCTATGTTCCAGAGCTTTGTGAGGAATTTCTTTCCATGATCTAGTTCTGTCCATCTGAAGGGAATGTCGGATCCAGTTGATCCACCCGATGCGGCCCATTGTCTTAATGGGTCTGCACCGTATCTGTTCATGGCTTCGTCGGCTTCGACAAAGTTTCCGTAGGACTTGTGCATCATTCGACCGTCAGTCCCCCGGACCATTCCGTTGATCAAAAGCGTCTCGTAAGGTGGTTTTCCGAACATTGCGAGGCTTCTCACCAATAGGTAGTAGTCCCATGTTCTGATTATGTCGAGTCCGTTTGGTTGAAGACTTGCTGGAAAGAGCTTTGTGAACCAATCATCTTGTCTTGGCCAACCGGCGTGGATGGCGCTGGTTATGGAAGAGTCCATCCATGTGTCGAGCACATCATTATCGCCTGTGAGGCTTGAGCTGCTGCACTTGGGGCAATTCTTGATTGGGGGAGAATCCAGTCTAGGATCTACGGGCAGCTTGTTTTCATCTGGAAGTATGATGCGTGCGCAGTCCTTGCAGTACCATACTGGTATGGGGGTGGCGAATATTCGCTGCCTTGATATTACCCAGTCCCAGTCCAGTGACCTTGCCCAGTCGTTGAGTCGTGTCCTCGCATAATCGGGGACCCACCTGAGCTTGGCAGCCTTCTCAACAACGTCTTCCGTCATATCCCTAGTCTTCATGAACCATTGTGGTCGGGAGATTATTTCGACTGGGGTTTTGCATCGCCAACATACGCCTACGCTTTGTGTTTGCGGTTCGGTCTTGGTTATCTTCCCCTGACCTGTCAAGAGTTCGGCGATTCTCTTCCGCGCTTCTTCAGTTCTAAGCCCTTTGAAGCGTGGATCCTCTACCGCCAGCCTTCCGTTCTCTGTGATGGCCGTGATGAGGGGAAGTTTGTATTTGTTCTGCCATTTGACGTCCATCTTGTCGCCGAAGGTGCATACCATGACAGCTCCGGTTCCGAAGGAAGAGTCAACATCTGGATCTTCTAGTATCGGGACTACTTGGTTGAACAGTGGAACAGTGGCCTTTTTTCCGACTATTGGTTTGAATCTTGGATCGTCGGGGTGGACAAGTATGGCGACGCAGGCTGGGAGTAGCTCTGGCCTTGTCGACGCCACCTCAAGTTTCCGATCGTCCTGGCCGAACTCCATGTAATACAGTACGCTGTGTCGTTCCTGGTGCTCGACTTCTGCCTCGGCTATTGCTGTCTCGCACCGTGGGCACCAATTCACGGGATGCTCTCCCCGGTATAGGTAGCCGGTGTTGTAGAGTCTGATGAATGATAGTTGTGTGAGTTTGTAATAGGATGGGTCCATTGTCCTGTATTCCAGTTTCCAGTCGGTGGATATACCGAGCCGGACAATCGTCTGCTTCATCCTGGAGATGTACTCCTCGGTTAGTTCGCGGCACATTTTTACAAATTCGGCGGGTGGGACATCGTTCTTTCGGATCTTGTGCGTCTTCTCTGCCCTCACTTCTGTTGGGAGGCCGTGACAGTCCCAGCCTTGTGGGAAGTGGACGTTGAATCCCTTCATCCGGCGGTATCTGGCGGCGAAATCGAAGTATGACCAATTGAGAGCATTTCCAACATGAAAATCCCCGCTCGGATATGGTGGCGGAGTGTCTATACTGTAACTTGGCTTGTCTGTTTCAGTGGCGTCGAAGCCATACACTTTGTTCTTTTCCCAGAACTCTTGCAGTCTTGGCTCTTCCACAAGAGAATCGTAAGCCTTTGAGATCGCAAATTCCTTGTCCTTAATCGGAGAAGCTTCTGGTCTTGTCAACTTTGATGGATCCGACTTTGATTGTCGGGTTCGAGAAAGCGCTGCGGGGGCTATATGACTTGGCGGTGATGCAAGTCTCCTAAGCCTGCCAATTTTGCGTTTTTATCATCTTTGTTTCTTATAAAGATGGTTGGTCTGTGCCCGCCTGTCTTCCTGATCGCTGTCGACTCCATAAGAAATACCATGCAATGAGGACGAATCCAAATAGACCGACTAAATCTGCCCAGCCGCCTATGATATTGTTCAGAGGTGCGTATATGGGATAGGTTGGGCTGGACTGATCATATGCGAGTGTCCCAATCCATGATATCTGGGTGTAGTAGTTGAAGAACCAATGGACGAGTATCGTTGCATAGGCTCCGTAGATGAGGAAGGCGAGTCCCATTACGAACCCGGCGATTGCTGCTGTTGTCACTTTGCCTATTTCCCAAGTTGAACCAGTAGTGATGTGGGCGTAACCGAAGACCGCCGAACTGAGCCCGAGCATTATCCATTCCGACCAGTGGATGCCATGCCTCAAGCCGACGGAAGCGACGCTGTCAAGTCCTGCGTTCGTCTTTGCAAGGTCTGGCGACAAGAACGAGCAGACTATGCGCGTCCCGCGACTTCCTTGGACTCGCGAAAAGAAGATTGATCGTATGGCGATTATCAAGCCAAGTGTCGTTATTCTGAAGTTCAACTCTTCTGATATGGGCGACGTGGTCAGTGCTGAGAAGAGAATGGGCGTGGGAAGAACCAAGTTTCCACTCGGAATGCCAAGGATATCCTGCAACCATGTGATGAAGAGTACTATGAGCAACAGAGTTGAGGTGATTAAGGGCATGATCAGCAACCAGTTAGGGATACGATTGGTCCTGGTCCT
>VBBA01000185.1 GCA_005888675.1 Candidatus Bathyarchaeota archaeon
ACAACCCGGGTGTTATTGCTGCAAAGACGAATTGGAAGAAGACGATCGTTGACATTGGAATGTTGATCGCGAATCCGCTGGGACCTATGGTGGCCTGGCTGGCCATGAACCCGGCATCAAGCGTCGGTGTTGGCACTCCTAGTATGCCATAGTTTCCAATTTTCAATCCTGCTGGGCCGAAGCCGAGGTTGTATCCGAAGAGCAACCATACGATTAGAACAGCGGCGTAGGCGTAGAATATCATGAAGAGTGTGTTCAGGATGAACCGCTTCTTTGCCAAGCCCCCGTAGAAGATGGCTAGACCCGGCAGGCTCATTAGGCCGACGAGGGTTGCGGCGGTCAGCATCCATGCATTGCTTCCTGTGTCGAGCCATGATGGCACTGCTGGGGCTGGGTAGGTGTTCAGGTTTGATGGTGGCTGATACGTGGCACCAAATACAGTATGAATGAGTGTCGGTAGACCGAATAATGCAACCGCAACTAAGACAAGAACAACAATCCTAGTGCTGGAACGGGAATGGCCCAGTCCATCCTGTGGAGTTTCCACTGAAGAGATCTCCAAGTGTCTGAACGCCAATTTTGGTTCGGCGACGGATTCCGAGAGAACTCACTTTTAAGATCATACGATCATTGTAGAAACCGAATCACGTTGAGAAGAATGGTATCAGCCGGAACAATCTGGGGCGACGTCGTTGGCTACTCTCGAGCGATTAGAACGGGCAACATGATCATAGTATCTGGAACGGCCCCGTCAGACGAGAAAGGAAACGTTGTCGGGAAAGGAGACGTATACGCTCAGACAGTCTATGCGATCCACAAGATCGAGAAAGCATTGAAGGAATTAGGGGCTTCGCTGGATCAAGTGGTGAGAACGAGAATTTACACGACGGACATTACAAAATGGAAAGAGATCGCACGGGCGCACCGCGAATTCTTTGGAAAGGCCAAACCTGCTAACTCGATGGTAGAGGTAACAAGCTTGATCGACCCGGATATGCTCGTAGAAGTCGAAGTGGACGCGATAATTGATTAGAGCCGATTCGGTCTTGAGATCTAGTAGAGTCCTTTTCTTCGGGCAGTGAGGTTGATCGCCATCTCTGCGATATCCTCAGAATATTCCGCTATCCTCTTGAGACTTTCAAGTGTTAATCGGATAGCTACTACTGTCTTAGGGTTCAGATGCATCTCGTATAGCTTGTCCGTTAACACATCGGCGTCTCTCTCGACTCTTTGCGCCGTTAGTATGGAATTGTTAGCGGAAACTGCGTCCACTTTCGTCATTGCCTTTAGGGCGTCCTCTAATACGCCGCTAGCCAAAGTGCTGACTGTTGTCAATCCTTCAAGAAGTCGTTGCGGAGGAGCGTCCTCAACATCTTTGGATAATCTAGCCATGGTAGCAGCATGATCTGCTATCCGTTCGAGGCTCTTAGAAACTAGTCTGTATACGAGACAGTCCCGAGGATCTGATAATCCGATCTCCTGTATTACGCTCCTACTTAGGACGGCGAGGGTCAACTGTCGTATTAAGAAGAGGTAGAACCGGTCAACCTCTTCGTCCCGATGGACGACTTCTTCGGCGAGCGCTTTGTCTCGGCTTCGGAAAGCCTCGACAGCGTCGCGAAGCATTAGTTTTGCGATTAGACTCATTCTCGAGATAACTTTGGGAGCCGGCAAATCTCCATAGCTCGAGAGGCATTGGACGATCAACTCATCCTTTGACTCCTCGATGATCTCTGCACCGACGAACATTCGTCTCGCCTGTTCTTTCACGTATGTCCTGAGATCAGGTTTTGCTGCAGCTGGGAAAACAATTCTGATGACCTCGTATCCTGCGAGGTACTGAGCGATGAATGTTCTGAGTATCCGCTCCTTGTCCTGATCCTTCGAAGGGGTCAGAACGACTTCTGAGCCCTTCTCCTGTCCAAGTGCCACCTTCTGGTGAGGAATAATTGTGAGGGAAGAGTCTGGTCGCGGCATTACGGCGACAACGTCGCCCATCTTCAGACCTTGGGCTTTTATCCAATCCTTTGGGAGCGAGACGGTATAACTCGCTCCACCAGTCATCTGTAACTTTCTAAGCTCGAGATCGCTCAATCGTATATTACCCACTACTGTGGTATACGGAAATACATAGCCAACTATATAGTTGTTGGTAAATCTACTGACTCACAGTGAATAGAAGCGTGGGATTGTTGATTATGATTGAGAAAAGCCAAGACAGAACTCGGGACACTGGAGAGTCAGGAGAGACATGCGACCGAGAAATGGAAGCCCAGCGTATGCTCGCGAGAAGAGCCGAAAACCGGGCCAGCGTCCAATAGAGCGACTCATTTGCAAGACTTTGCGTGAGAATGCCAGTAAGCCCCCAGCGGCGCGAGCCTTTCAACTACTGTGCTATACTGATATACGTAGTCCGGTCATATCTACTGTCGAATAGGTACTTATCCAAACGATCTACTGATTCGATCCGATATCAGTGTCTCAAGAGACGATCGCAGAAGAACGGTCGACCGCGCATCCTCGGGGGCTCAAGAAAACTCTTCTGGACACTGTGTCCCGCAGCCGTTTCGTCCAAGGCTGGTACACGCTCGTACTCATCTTCTTCGTCTTCTTCGTACTCGTACCAACCCTATTCGTTCTATCCTTCCTCTACACGGGCTGGGGCGACCTCCAAGTTTTCGTTTTCGCGAACGCCAGCGTGATGGGTCAGATATGGTCCGCCGTCGGTCTCTCCTTCGGAGTAGCTCTGACTGTCACGGCCATTGATCTCGTCTTCGGTCTTCCCCTCGCTTGGTTCATCGTGCGACGTCAATTCCGTGGAAAGAGTATACTCAATACAATTGTAGATTCACCCCTGGCTGTGCCGACGGCCGGACTGGGTTTCTCGGCGGCTTTGTTCTGGGCCCTGAATCCAGCGGTGAAGCCGCAAACCCTCTCGTTGAATTTCACGAATACACCATTCGTTCTTCTAATGCTGTTGCATTTCACA
>VBBA01000186.1 GCA_005888675.1 Candidatus Bathyarchaeota archaeon
ACCTACCACTAATTTTCTATATTAGCCTACATAGTAGAACGAGCACCATTTCCTCCACCCTAAGAATCTACGAGCCAATCCCTCATTCTCGGTCGACAGTTCCTCATTCCCCAATCCTCTAAACCCCTGAAATCCCCTGTAAAACCCCTTGAAAACGGCTAGCCCCTCATGCAAATGTCAATATCCTCTCCTTGGCAAGGCAAAAACCATCCGGGTTGGTTAGGCGAGCATGTCAGGAAACAGTCGCTAATCACATCGCATCCAAGAAAAAAGGGAGAACATTCAAACAATCTCCCAAGACACAAAACAACTGATTCCCGGGACGGACGAGCCCCGAGTGCTCCCACTCATCTTCCTCCCTCAGAACCCAGACCACCTCTCCGTGTCCCTTATTTCCACCTCACAATGCAAGCACCTGCCACACGGACCAAGAAAAGAGTAAACCCAGACCTTGTTTCTACTCGGCCACTCATGCTGGAGCTATCTCATCTCCAAACTCACCGGCCGCCAACTACAAGTCAACCTACCCGCCTGGCTAGCCTTCCTCTCCGGAATACTACCAGACTTCGACATCTACTTCCGACCCATCCTAGCCCACCACACCTGGACACATTCAATACTCATCCTACTCCCAATCTCCCTACTACTATCCATCCGCTTCGGACGCCTAGGAATAGCCTTTAGCACCGGCATCCTCAGCCACCTCCTCACCGACTCACTAGTAGGCACAATACCCATCCTCTACCCATTCTCCAACATAGCCATCGGCCTCAACCTAGGCATCCCAAGCATAGCAGACACAACCCTAGAAACAGGCGCGCTCCTAGCAGTCCTACTACTAGCCTACAATAACAAGGACTATCTACAATTAACCCGTCCAAACAAGAAGAGTCTCTGGCTCATCGTCCCCCTTTACGCCTTGATAACAATCAGCGTTCTCTTCGCCGGAGACAACGGCATCAGCCTCGCCAGCTTCGCCTTCAGCCGCAAAGCCCTCACACTCATAACAATAGGCCACGCCATACTCGCAGGACTACTAACCCTCGGCGTATTACAAGGGACCAGAGCTGTAATCTCAACAATGCGCCATCCCAAACCCGCAGAGCCAAACAACCCTACACCAGCACCTACTCCAACAACGAAGCCATAATCCCAATCACCTAACTCCATCCTTCACCGTCGAGACCAAGGTTACAACCTCCAAAAATCTATGGCCACGAGCCTTTCGATCGGGCAATAGAGAGCACCTCCCCGGGCGGAATCACACATGAACTGGATAGTGAGAGGGATGAACATACTCAAATCATGGGAGTTCCCACAGAAAGCCTGGATCATAATTCTGGCCCAATCTACCCTGATCCTATTCCTCTTCAGCTGGCTCCTCGCCGAGTATCTCAACAATCCCTTCATGCAACAATACCTCACAAACCTAGCCCCCACAATAGTCCCAATCCTTAGCCTGGCATTCGGAGCAACCGCCGCGATGACGGCCACGACACTCTATCTCAGATTCAGAAAGTTGAAGGATGCAAATGATCGACTCGATACCATCCCACGATCCATACAAGCACGCCGCGCCCCAAGAAAGCGAGCTCCCCAAAAACCGTTGACAACTAAGACCAATGAGCAACAACCCTCCGGTCTTCCGACACCCAAGTTCATCATAACAGAATCCAATCCATCTCCGGTAGTAGAAGAGAAGAAACCGGATAGTCCACCATCACAAACACCAACAATAATTCCCGAAGAACCAGAGGTGAAACAGACTCAATGACTACCGATCAATCCTCATCCTCATACATCTACAAGGAAATCCCACTATACGCGAAAACCCTCATTATCGTACAAACCCTCGTAATACTCTTCTTCAGCTTCTGGTTCTACCAAGAATACACCTACAACGCATTCTTCCAATCATGGTTGAACGGATACATCCAAACCAACCAACTATTCCTGTTGACAATGTTCTCGGGACTCACATTCGCAGGGGTAGCAGTCGGAGTGGTCGTGAGAAGTCACCATGCAAAGGCAAACCTTGCCCTAGCAACGGCCTCAAAGGAAGAGGCCACATCGTTAGGCACCACCCCAACAGGCAACTTCCCCGTCGGGACAGAACAACACCTCATAGACATGATACGGAGAAACGCAACTCCCGCATCATCCAGCAGCCAAACACAAACTCAGGCAACGTCTGGGACAAATCCCCCTCCGGGACAGCGAATGCCGACACTTCAGCGGAGAGACCCGAACCAGCCAAACACTCCATAAAGGCTACGTACAAACAGGGCCGCTTGCTCGTCTCCTCTTTGCCCACGTCTAGTTTCGGCTAATTGGGTGCCCAGACTCATTCGGATTCTTCTGGAGCTAGGAGGATTGAGAATATCTGAGGCACGCTAGGCATCCTGAGCTCTTCCTCAGTTCTGAAAAATGTGCCTGCGTTGTTGAATACATTGAAGGGATCCGTTCGACCCTTCAACTCGTCTCTTTCCGTATCAAGTTCCTCTTCCGCATGAGTCTTGGCCGCAGAAAGCCAAGCTGTGAGACCAACGCCCCAAAAACCAATCCTGTGACAACGTAGAACGCGTACTCGCTCAGAAGGACCGCCATCCAGGGAATGTTGCTCTGAACCCAGCCCTGCATGAAGACATTCGACCGATACTCGTTCGCTAGCCATCCATACAATACTACCAAGAGTATCGCCTCAACGACTGACAATATGTGCAATCTAGAAAGTCGATGTCTGGACACGCTTTCTCTCAGTTGGCCGATGTCTATTCCCACAGTCGGCGGAGTAGTCAATCTAGACATCTTATGCTCGACCAACAATCCCTCCAAACGATCAATCGCTGCTTCTATCTCATCATGCTCCTCTACAGACCTACGATTCGACAAACTGTAAGCATAGAACGCAACTCCAATAGTCGTCAATTGAGTTGCGAGGAATATGTAGATCAGGCTGTGCACGACCGTCGAGCCCTGGACGTAGCCCTGCGCCTGGTCTGTCAAGGTCTCGATAGGCCACACCCAGAAAGCAACGCCCATACCAACCAAGGCAACACTGAGGATGTCGAACATCCTCTCCTTGACCTGGCCAGAGCTAAGAGGACGAATCAGCGGGTCCCAACTGTTCTTTGAACGCTTCAAGCCTTCGTCACCGTATTCGTTATCGCATAAGTCCCAGGCTGTGCAGCTGGAGACACAGCGAAATTAACCTGGACGTTCAGACACGCCGGAGCCTGGGATCCATCGTATACTCCCGGTCCCGCTACTAATGGAATAGTTATGGGCGGTGTGACCGGCATTGTTACTCCGTTAACAGTTGCGTTGAACGATATGTCGGTACTAAGGCCGCCGGTAGGTGTCACGGATACTGCGGGTTGGAATTTGACAGTGATCGGAAAGGCGGCAGCATTGCAAATCCTGACCGTGTAACTCTTTGCCTCACCTGCCCAAGCATCAACATTCGTGTTCAAGGGAGTCCAAGTAATTGGTTCATGCACAGCTATATTGACACCTGTCTGGAATGACGTTATCGCATAGACTGAGGCCGCGGCTAGTACTACAACTAGCATCGCGAATGGAACCAGGATATGCCGATTGAGGCGCAGGTTAGCTTCCCACCCATCAAAGAAATAATGTGACGGTTAAGCCAGTAGGAAAATAGTATTCGAATGCAAAGTTCGAATTACCGCTTCGAC
>VBBA01000119.1 GCA_005888675.1 Candidatus Bathyarchaeota archaeon
ACGTAGCCAAACGCGACGTAGGATAGTGCGATAAAGAGAGGTACGAGAGCGAGCTTAGGTCCCAATGAGTCGGTATAGTAGTAGTGTCCGAACGGGACGCCGGTTAGGATGCTCAGGCTTTCCAGGATGTTGCTGATGATGAAAGTGAAGACGACGAAGACCACAATGCCCTTCCGCCCATAGCGCTTCGCCCCGTGGATCAACCCGAAGGGAAATAGTAAGGTCACGAGAGAGACGGGTATGGAAAGTATTCTTGTGAACATGGTCCCAACAACATATACTACCGCTATACCCCAGAGAACGACGTTCGTCAGCCTCTGATTGCGAGCGGGCGTCGCGTCGGTCAAGTTCGTTCGCCTTTCCGCACTAGTAACTTTTGCCATATCCAGAATAGTCTTACCACCGTCTATTAGTGCTTCGATGGACTATCATGCCATGGTGAAGGAAGAGTTTAAGAAAAAACGTGAGAAGCGGAACCTTATGCAGAAAGTCACGCCTTTCTTGTGGTTCGATGATGAGGCAGAGGAGGCCGCGAAATTCTACACCTCTATTTTCAAGAATTCAAAGATTGGAAAAATCGCGCGTTATGGAAAGGAGGGATTTGAGGTTCATGGAAGGCAGCCGGGTACTGTGATGACTGTGGAATTTGAGATCGATGGGCAGAAATTCGTGGCGTTGAACGGTGGGCCCCAATTCAAGTTCACAGAGGCCGTATCGTTTGCTGTCGACTGTAAGACGCAGGCGGAAGTGGACATGTTTTGGAAGAAACTCACTGAGGGTGGAGAAGAGAGCGTGTGTGGCTGGCTTAAGGACAAGTATGGTCTCTCATGGCAGATCACTCCTACTGTTCTGGGCGAGATGCTGGCGGACAAGGATCCTAAGAAAGCCGGGAGGGTTATGACTGCGATGCTCAAGATGAAGAAGATTGACATCGCGACTTTGAAGAAGGCATACGATCAACGATAGGCTGCGCGAAAAAAAAATTATTTCGAGAGCCTGGGCTGGACGTCTGCTTACTTTGCGCGCGCCGCGGCCGCCTTGGCAGCGAGCGCTGCGAACTCCTGACGGCCGAAGGCTGTGCCTGAGAGCCCCCAACCGCCTTCTGCTGCCTCAGTAAGTATTACCCAGGTGCGACTTGCTTGGCTGGGGTCGCCGGAGATCTTCGTTACAATCTCGGTGATCTCTTTGACGAGTTGTTTCTGTCCCTCGCGGGTCAATGCTGCGGGAGGCGTGATTACTTGGACGCGCGCGGTGCGGGCGGAGTCAGTAGCTGCGGTGTGGACCGCGTGTGGGTCCATTCGGTGGATGAAGGCGGCGGTGTTGTTCAGGTGGAAGGGACCAGGGGTTGCCACCCCTTCAGCTCGGAGAACGGCCATTGTGAGTTCCTTGCCGAGCCGACCGTCGGTGCCAGCCGGGAAAAGATCTGCCGGTGCATAAACGTCAATCATTGGCATAGTAAACCTACAAAACAGAACGAGGCTCTATAAATTGACCAAGCTGTGGGAATTGTTTGAGGGTGTCGATCCAAGCTGACAAAAGTAGGAATTTTAGGTCTCGGCAAGATGGGAAGCGCGTTTGCGCTAAACCTTGTTTCGAAAGGAAATGAAGTCCACGTCTATAATCGAAGCAAAGAGAAGCTCCGCGAGCTGATCTCGAAGGGTGCGATAGCACATCCCTCGCCTTACGAGCTTGGCAAATCTGTCGAAATCGTGATTACGTCTCTTACGGATCAGGATGCTGTTGATAGCGTCGTCATGGGAAACGAGGGAGCGTTGCGCGGCATGAAGAAGGGAACGCTCTGGATCGAGATGAGTACGATCGACCCCGACGCTTCGATCAGACAGGCAGAGGAAGCGAAGAGAGCAGGTATCGATAGGCTTGACGTTCCTGTCATAGGCAATCGAAACATGGCGGCTGAGGGACGCTTGTCCTTGCTCGTTGGTGGAGATGAGAGGGTGTTCGAGAGGGATCGTGAATTTCTCAATCAGCTCGGTTCGACTGTTATCTATCTCGGAAAACCCGGCAGTGGCCACAAGATGAAACTGATTCTCAATCTCCATCTCGGAATGATTGGCCTAGCCTTCTCAGAGGCCTTCGTTCTCTCGCAGAAGCTCGGTTTCGATCCGAATGTTTTCGTGGAGGCTTTCAACAAGACTGCTCAGAAGAATTACTTCTCGGAGGTTAAAGGGCCCTTGATCGCACAGGGAGACTATACTCCGCTGTTCACGGTGAACATGTTGCTTAAGGATTTGACATTGGCGGAGAATCAGGCTACTTGACAGAAGGTAGCCGTTCCTGGTGGAAGTCTGACGAAGGAGGTTTTCACGATTAGCATGAACCAGGGTCATGGCGAGATGGATTTCAGCTCGGTCGCGCTGACGATCCAGAAGCTCAACGGAATCAAGCCACCATAGCGAGTTCTCTGCTAGCGGTCGGATTCCGTGGAGACTTGTCGATGCTCTTTGACAACCGGTCTATCAAACACCGACAGATAGACACAGGTCCTTTCAGTGCACAGGGATGAAAAGGATGAGAGTGCCTTTCTATCGTGGGTCTCATGTTATTCTGGGAGAAGATAGCGTTCTCGGATTGTTGTGAAATCTTTGTGTGCACATCATGATTATTGCTCAAGGACGCAAGCTTATCCAACGGGATGCCTCATTCCTTTACGTTCGCAGTACCATGGGACTTATCCGGGAAGTCCGTGTGGAGGAGCTTAGGCTCATCCTCAGCGAGGTCGGTCACTTGGTAGATGATATGGAAATTGTGAATGTGACGGCAGAACTTTGCAACCGATTGGGAATAACGCGCTTTAGGCCAAGAGAAGTGGTTTGGGCTGAGTGGAATCCGGCCTCAAATCCCATGTGGCTTGCTTCGGCCATCGGCGGGT
>VBBA01000120.1:0-3776 GCA_005888675.1 Candidatus Bathyarchaeota archaeon
GGAATAATCCTGCTCTTGTTTGTGATAGGACTTGAAATGGACCCGCGCAAATTCGGCAAATTAGGGCTTAGGGTCGTAATAATCACGTCATTCGAATTTCTAGTATCTTTCCTAGTCAGTGTCCTGTCTGCCCTCACCATAAGGTGGTCCCTGGGAGCGGCCCTCTTTCTTGGTTCAGTCCTCGGTCTCAGCAGCACAGCCATTGTCGCGAAACTTCTGACCGAAAGATCGCCGGAGCATCAAGAGGGCATGGCATCAACAATCATGATGGTCACTCCAGAACTCGCAGGAGCGGGCCAGTTCCAAGCTTCAAGCCTCGTCTTCATAGCCGGAAAAGCGATCCTCCTCTTCGGCGCCGCATTTGTCTTCGGCAGATACCTTGGTCCGAGATTGATCAACCTAGTGAGCCAGTACGAACTTGAGCTAGGCGAGGTCTCATTTTTGCTAGCTCTTTCTTTCGGCTTCCTCTTCGGCGTCGTATCAGAGAACCTAGGATTTTCGCCCGGGATCGGAGCCCTACTTGTCGGATTCTTTCTTCCGATGAAACATTCTCGTTATGTTAGGGACAAGATTTTGCCGCTTAAGGAGGCGTTCATTGTCTTCTTCTTTCTGTCCATGGGTACACTGGTCAACGCATCTTCGGCTCTTGCGCTGGGCCTGCCCTTAGTAATCGTCATGGCTGGGGCAGTGTTAGGAAAGTTCGCGGGAGGTTTTCTGGGCGCAAAGTTTGCCAAGATCGAACGCCCTCTCCTTGTAGGATCGATCTTGATTCCACGGGGAGAGTTCTCCTTGGTCTTGGCAAAAGCGGGCGTTGATTCGGGACTGGTTCCCTCTCAGTTGTACCCAGTGGCAGGTTTTGCAGTCCTGATAACTACACTCACTTCATCAATAATAGGCAGACGAGTCACTCAGGAATCACAGAATTAACTAACATCGTCTATTCGCTTGCTCGACTAACTTCTGTCGTTTATCGGAACATACGGCTGCTCTACTGGACCAACGTATTCCGAGACGGGACGGATTATCCGGTTATCAGCATACTGTTCAAAGTAATGGGCGACCCAGCCTGCGATTCTGTTACATGCGAAGATTGCTGGCATCACATCATTCGGTACTCCCAACGCCTTGAGAACCACGCCCGCATAGAATTCGATATTTGGCTTGATCTTCCTCTTCTCCCACATAACCGCCTCCGTCCTCTCCGCTATCTCCAACCACTTTCTCGTCTCCGCATCCTTCTCCGCAAACTTTCTCGCAATATCCTTCAAGATCAAGGCCCTAGGATCATCGGTCCGATAGACCCTGTGTCCAAAACCCATTATCTTATTCCCCGCCGCCAACTCCCCGTCCAGAAAAGACTCAACATTCCGCACGCTCCCGATCTTCTCCATCATCTCCATCGCCATCTGATTCGCACCACCATGCAACGGACCAGCCAACGCAGCGATCGCACTAGTTACCGCCCCGCCAATGTCGGCAAGGGTTGAGCACGTCACCCTAAGAGCGAAGGTGGAGGCGTTCATCTCGTGATCTCCGTAGAGGATGCAGACTTTGTCGTAGGCCCACTCAGAATAATCATCAGGCTTTTTCGCAGTTAACAAATAAAGAAAGTTTCCAGCATGTCCAAGTTGACTGTCAGGCTTCACCGGTCTCCGTCCATTGCGGACTCGATGATAGGTCGCAACCATCGACCCGATCCCCGCTAACAATTGGAATGCCTTACGCATATTGGCGTCCTCGAACGATTCCCCTTTCTTATTGGGAAGTGCGGATTCGAACGAGACAGTTGTCCGGGTAACCTCCATAGGATTGGCAGCCTTCGGCGTCATCTTCAACAAGTTCAAAACATCCTTAGGCAATGTGCGATACTTTGCCAATTCGCGCTTGAAACTGGCTAGTTCTAATTTGGTTGGAAGCTTGCCACGCCACAATAGATAGGCAACTTCTTCATAGTTCGACTTTTTTACAAGTTCCTTGATGTCTATGCCGCGATATCGAAGGATTCCTTGCTGACCATCTATTGATGTGATCGTGCTTCGAGCAACGACGACGCCCTCGAGTCCTGCGCCTTTTGTCTGGCCAGTGGTCGTATGTAGCAAAGCCTTGTCGTCTATTACCCCGCTGTTTTTCCGCCTTATTTAGCTACTATTGGCGAAGCCGACACTTACATTGGATATTTCCGGGAAAGCCTTTTTCAACCTGTGAACCATCCGGCCGCTTTCTCAAAGGAACCCGATAACCCATGTCATCCAGAACTCACAAGATATCTGTACTCAAAGGCGACGGCATCGGACCCGAAGTCGTCGACGCCACACTGAAGGTCTTGGACGCTGTCCAGAAGGTAGAGAACATCCGATTAGAGTATGTCATGGGCGAGGCTGGATTCAATTGTATCGAAAAATATGGAACCAACCTTCCACCCCAAACCATTGAATTGATCAGGAAGACAGAGGCTTGCTTGAAAGGGCCGATGACGACCCCTGAAGAGCCCGGGTCTCCAAGGAGCGTAGCAGTGACCCTACGGAGCATCTTTGATCTCTATGCAAACGTGCGACCAGCCCGGACCCTACCGAATGTTCCCTCATTGAAGCCTGGAATCGACATGATCATCGTTCGAGAGAATACTGAAGGGTTGTATTCAGGAAAAGAGTTCGAAGTTACACCAGGCGTAGGGGTAGCCATGAGGATCATTACCAAAGCAGCGTCGGAGAGAGTCGCCAAGTTCGCCCTCGACTTGGCCATGAAGCGCAGGAAGCGGTTGACATTCGTACACAAGGGGAATATCCTCAAGATAACTGATGGCATCTTCAAAGGCGCAGTCCACGAAGTTGCCAACTCATACCCACAAGTGGAACTCGAGGACCTGCACATCGATGCTGCGACCATGCAACTGATCAAGCGTCCAGAATCCTTCGATGTCATGGTGACCACCAACCTATTTGGCGACATTCTCTCTGACGAGGCCGCCCAACTCGTAGGTGGCTTGGGAGTTGCAGCAGGCGCGAATATTGGAGATGATTTTGGAATGTTCGAACCCGTCCACGGCTCCGCGCCAAAATACCAGGGACAGAACAGGGTCAATCCGGTAGCGACAATCGAGAGCACTAGATTAATGCTCGAGTACCTTGGTGAAAGAAAAGCCGCTGAAAGAATCAGAGTTGCCACGGAAAAAGTGCTCGAGGAAGGCAAGGCGGTAACTTATGATCTCGGTGGAAAAGCGAAGACCAGCGAAATGGGAGCTGCCATAGCAGAAAAGGTCCGCTCAGAAGTCAGGGCGGCACCCGCTCTCCGGGCCTAACCTTACATACGCTCAGCGAGTCTTAGCCCCAGAACATCCGCCAACTTCTTCAAGATATCCCTGACAGCGATTACCAGACTAACCCGCTGCCACTTCAACTCTTCATCAGTAAGATGACTGATGTCGGATTTCTCATAGAACTCATGGAATCTCTGAGCAAGTTCGGTGGTGTAAGTACACAACCTGGTGGGGTTCAGATCGTCTGCCGCCTCAGCGAAAACCTCCGGCAACTTAGATAACTGCAGGATCAATGCTTGCTCCGCTGGCTCGTTTAGCTTGTCGAACATTTTCGGTTTCTCTATCTTCCCCAGTTTCCGAATGATTCCCAGCCCTCGAGTATAGGCATAGTTGATGAATGGGGCGCTGTTCATCTCGAAATTGAGGACACGATCCCAGACAAAATTCACGCCTTTAGCCGGCTCAACGGAGAGCATCGTGTAACGTATCGCGGAAATCCCTATCCTTTCCGCCACATCCT
>VBBA01000120.1:3860-5642 GCA_005888675.1 Candidatus Bathyarchaeota archaeon
CGGGCGGACATCCGCTGTCCCTCCAATTCGACCTCCCCGATCAGGAAGTGGAGATTGTTCGACGCCTCTTTCCTGTGTCCCAGTATCCAAAGGGCGACTCTGAGCTGGAGCTGTGCAAGTGACTGTGCGGTCCCGATCACGCTGATCACTCGCTGGGCCTTCTCGAATTTGTACAAGCTATAGGCAATATCCCGGGTCGTGTAGAGTGTGGTCCCGTCCGACCGAGTCAAGGTCAAACTGGACAATTCGAAGTTCTTCGACAACCCCAGCTTCTCCCTCAAACCATAATCTTCCACCGCCTTCGGCACATCCAGCTCCCAGGCCCCGGCCTTGTTGCGGACATACTTCGTCTCCTTCAACCGATCAAGCACCTCCCGGACCCTTCCGGACCAGATCAAGTCGCTCTCCCAATCCCAACTATCGAAGCGAATATGCGCTCGGGACAATGTCTGCTCAAACCCGACGAGGACGAGTTGGGCGACGCTTCGAATCAGATGCTTGATCTCCGGGTCACCTTTCTCGTACCTTCTCACGATCTCCCCGACAGCACCGTCTGGATCTGGGTCCTTCGTTATTTGATCCGCTAGGTAATCGAACACATCTTTGTACTTCGCTTGAAGCTCAGCAGCGATTCCGACCCAGTCATCCAATTCTTTCATAGCGGCGATCACTTCGATATCACTACCCTTGGTATCTTTCAATACCTGCACCTTCTTCTTCAACTTCTCAATCTCAACCAACGTCGCGGTACAGGAGTAGATCGCACCTACAAACTGGTCCGGTTTCCCAACCGGACGCGGCTCTTCCAATAGTCGGTACCCATAGGCCATCAAGGCAACTTGTCGGCCAGTATCGTCAATGTAGAAATGTGCACGGGCATTGTGGCCTCTAGCACTCAACAATCGAGTTAGAGCATCGCCAAAGAGAGCGTTTTTCGCTGTACCAATATGAATAGGACGAGCAGGGTTCGCACTCGTATGCTCAACAATTATCCGTTCAGGCTTGCTGGTCTTTGGAAAGCCGAAGGAAGCATCTTCCTCAAGGATCCCTCTCAGCGTTAGCTCGGAGAGTTTCTGGAAGTCGACCCTGAAGTTCACATATCCTGGCAGGGCTGCCTCCACCGTCTTTACCAATCCGCCTGAAGTAAGCATCGCTGCGGATGCTTTCGCAATCTCCTCTGCTAACGCCATCGGCTTCATCTTACGCGTCTTCGCAAGCTCGAAAGAGATCGAGCTCGACAATTGACCGAACTTAGTGTCAGGCGGTTCTTCGAGAGTGGACGCTATGTCAACATCTTTCGCAGACGCCTTCAGAATTCTCTCTGTTTCCTGCTTGAATGCTCCGAAAGGATCCAGCCGTGCGGTCCTTTGTTCAGACTGTGATCTTGACACTACGGAACCTCCTGCGGAGCGGCAACTCTTCCAAACAACTGGTTATTATTCGCTACTAGGCATACACCATTACCATCAAACGCACCCACTTCCGAACAAGCCCAAGACTGCACGGCTAGCTCCAATCTTTCTCGGTAGATCACAACAAGCCGATAGGGCCGATATTCTCAAATTCATCGCTCGCTCAGTCTAAAGAATGCAGTTCTGTAGCATACTTGTCGAGTTGCGCATGCAACGCGAAATTGAAAAGCGCATATTACGGCCCTGAAAAATCATTCTCATCACTTCGAGTTCTGAAGAAAGTTCTTATTGATGCTTGGTCCGCAAGTCCGAACGGAGACGTTTGCTCGATCCAAACGTGATTGGGCCACTTGACGTATTGTTGATACTG
>VBBA01000121.1 GCA_005888675.1 Candidatus Bathyarchaeota archaeon
CAGTCGATGTTGCTGAGGTTGTGAACAACCGTTTCTTCCAGGGTGGCTTGACCAAGTCGGTTGCCTTGGGCACGGAGGTTGTCGGTGAGGGCCAGGATGCCAGGAACGTCTCTACGATCGAGGTAGTATTGGAGAGGACAAAGTAACTCCTATCTGATAACTAGCTCGGACCGTGTTGACGGTTCTTGAGACGGAAAACCCCTTTTTTGAAAAGTTCTTTCTAATCGAAGTCAGACAGCTACTAGCTAGTCTACCTCGACGTATACATCCGGGCCTTCAATCTTCACTTTGTAATTCTTCAGGGGCTCCACTGCAGGCGAAGTAACAGCCTCTCCCGTCTTCAGATCGAATTGGGACAGATGGAGTGGACAGACGACTCGGTCTCCGATTATGAAGCCGTTGGAAAGGTCCGCTTCCTCGTGCGTGCATGTGCCATCGTGTGCGTAGATTTTTCCGTCAATATTTGCGGCTAGGATTCTTCTTCCCTCGAACTCTATACCTTTCAATGTGCCAGGCGGTAGTTCGGAGATTGGGCAGACCTTGACCAGATGTGCCGTTCCCTGGGTCGCCTCCAACAGAGACTAGCGATACTTGTAGTGCCGTTCGAACAGGTCGGTCGTCGTCCTATCTTCCGGCTCTTCTTCCAACTCTGGAAGTAGTTCCATTTTCGGCGGAAGTTGCACTCTTCTTCCTACCCATTTCTCTTCGATCAAGTATTGGATTCCTGCACGGACGGTTCGGCTTGGGATTCGTTGGACGGCTGGAT
>VBBA01000122.1 GCA_005888675.1 Candidatus Bathyarchaeota archaeon
CTCTTCGTCTATCTGGGCTACCGAGCCAGAGTGAGTCGCCTTGACTTCGTTTGTCTCTATTTCTAAACCGGGTATAGCGTCTGCTCTTGCGTTCTTGCTCAATATCATCGCATGTTCAGCCAGGTATGATCGAGAGTTCTTGGCTCCTTTCTCGATCCTGATCATTCCCTTGAACACAAGTCGGGACTTGTCACGTAAAACGCCGCGTGCTAGGACACTACCGGTTGTGGAAGGCGCCTGATGAGTTAGGTCGGTGACGATGTCGAACATTTGTGCTCCTCCTCCAAAAACGACCTCAACATCCTCCGCGTTTGCCCCTGGTCCATCGAGAGCGCTGTCCATTCTAGATCTCGTTATTCCTCCGCCAATGTGTCCGACGGTCCAGTTTATCCTGGAATCCTTTTGTGAACTAGATCGTCGGTTGACGAGGTAGTGGACGTTTTCCTCTAGGTTCTGGATGCTTGCGAAGTTCAGCTCGGCCTCTTCGCCAACATATGCTTCAGTCACTTCGCTTAGAAGGGATTGAGCATTTTGCAGATCATGTCCATCGTTGATGTTTGAGTAGGCTTCCTGAAGGAATGTGATCTTACTGTTTTCTTCTGCGATGATCAAGTTGTGAGCAAATACTCCAATGCCAAGAGACTTGACTAGGGCTAGGCTCCTAATGGGAATGTTCACCTTCAACCCTTTCGGAACAAAAAGGAATACTCCGGACGTGTAGAGTGCGGCATTCAACGCTGCAAACTTATCATCTTCGGGACGCAGGATCTTCCCAAAATGATCGGCGAGAAGATCATGATGTTCCCTCAGGGCTGTCTTGATATCGGTGAATACCAAGCCTTCACGTTCTAATTGTCCATGAGTGTCGACCCGGACCATCTCCGAGTCTACTTGGACCGCGACCGTCTGGTTGCCATCGTCCCCGATAAGGTGCTGAATCTCCAGTGGAACTGTGGCCTTTCCAGAAGGCAGACCGGGACTAATCGTGTCCAGTTTGAGCCCCGTCAACATGTCCGTGTACTTCTTGTACAGGACAGATTTCTCGAGCGGTTGATTGTAGTAGCTGTCGAGGGCAGAGGTTCTCAGTTTGAGCTGGGATTCTGATTCGGAGAGACGGTTAGAAAGTTGTTTCAGAGAGTCTGGGCTCAGACCAGCAAGAGTCTGTGATGGAGATGTTAGCGTCAATGCTTTCAGTTCCCTATTGGAACGCTTTGTAGAAGAAGTTTAGCTGGGGTATTCTCGGGAGCTCTTAACCTACGGCTCCTTCCATTTCCATCTCGATGAGCCTGTTGAACTCTACCGCATACTCCATCGGAAGTGTCCTGGTGAATGGTTCCATGAAACCTGTCACGATCAGGCTCAAGGCCTGTGTCTCGCTTAGGCCTCGGGACATGAGATAGAATAGTTGATCCTCATTGATTCTTCCAACAGAGGCCTCATGTGTTATGGTAGCGTCGTCCTCATTGACTTCCATGTATGGATAAGTGTCCGTCCTGGATCTTTCGTCCATGAGTAGGGCGTCGCATCTAACGCTGGATTTTACTCCGACCGCGCCTTTCGCGACATGTACCAATCCTCGGTAGGTGGTTCGTCCGCCGTCTTTGCTGACTGATTTGGATGTGATTCTGGAGCTTGTGTATGGTGCGAGATGCACAACTTTTGCCCCTGTGTCTTGGTGTCGGGCGTTGCCGGCGAATGCGACCGAGACGATCTCGGCCTTTGCTCTTGGACCTACTAGGTAGACGGATGGATACTTCATTGTTAAGCGGCTGCCGACGTTGGCGTCTATCCATTGGACAGTTGCGTCTTCGTATGCGTAGGCTCTCTTTGTTACAAGGTTGTATACGTCGGATGACCAGTTTTGAAGGGTTGTGTAGCGGACTTTGGCCCCTTTCTTCGCGATAATCTCGACTACCGCGGAGTGCAGTGCCTCGGTGGAGTAGACTGGAGCGGTGCAGCCTTCGATGTAGTTGACTTCGGAGTATGGTTCTGCGATTATGAGTGTCCTCTCGAATTGGCCCATGTTGGCGGCGTTGATTCTGAAGTAGGCTTGTAGTGGAAGTTCGACTTTGACGCCTTCTGGTAT
>VBBA01000123.1 GCA_005888675.1 Candidatus Bathyarchaeota archaeon
GTTCTTGCCTCCGAGCTCCAATAATACAGGCGTGACATTCTTCGCGGCCGTCTCCATCACCTGGACACCTGTCTCTGCGGACCCCGTGAACACAATTCCATCGACCTGCCGATCTGCACATAGTGCCATTCCCACTTCCGAGCCTGGGCCAGGGACGACGTTTACTATGCCCTTCGGGAATCCCGCCCTGAGCAACAGCTCGCCAAGCTTCAATGCGGTGAGCGGAGTTAGTTCGGAGGGTTTGATGATCACGCTATTCCCTGTTGCCAATGCGGGTGCAACGCTTCTAGATGCTAATGCGACCGGATAGTTCCACGGTACAATGTGAACCGTCACTCCGAGAGGTTCTCTAAGGGTGTAATTCAGGCGCTTCGGTGGGACCGGGATAGTTTCACCCTCTATCTTGTCCGCTAGTCCCGCGAAATATTCGAAGGTGCGGGCGGCCCAGGCGACGTCTCCCTTTGACTCTCGCAAGGGTTTTCCAACGTTGAGGGTTTCTAGCTTGGCCAGTTCATCGGAGTTCTCCCTCACCAAATTTGCCATCTTGTACAGCATACGCCCTCTTTTGCTGGGATCGATCTCTCTCCAATCAGCGGATTGGAGCGCCTGTCTGGCAGCATCTACAGCCGCCCTTGCGTCGTCCTTGTTCCCTCGTTCGACTTCTGCTATCGGTTGGTTATTCGAAGGGTCGAGAATACTGGTCGTTTTTCCGTCTGAGGACTTTTTCCATTCCCCATTTACCAGCATTCCTAACTGTTGAATCTGGATCGTCAAATCGAATTGCCTAGGGAGTCATTAGGAGGATAGATGCTATAAAAGCAACTCGACTAGGCGAGTCTTACGGCGACCGCTACTATTCCTGCGATAACGATCATTATGGGACCTAGGTCGTAAAGGTAGTTCGCCCCAAATCGGTATGCCAACAGTCCAATCCCAACAATGGACACACCCCAGGCAAGGCTGGAGACATGTTTGGAACCAAGAATTGCGATTAAGCCGAGGGCTATTACCAAGAATGCATAGGTGGCCACGTTGACGATCAGATCGAGATCCGAAAGTCGTGCTCTCGAATTGAAGGGTGAAATGATTGCAAGAATCCCGGAGAATAGAGTGACGAGGCCGCCGAGAACCGCTAGAATCTTGGCAAGCTCGAGACCCGATTGCTTATTCCGATCTCTCAACGTTCCAAACCGATCCAGTTGAAGACTCGAAAGAAGGGCGGGTCCCAGCGGTCATTAAGGACGCTGATACCACGTCTGATAGTGCAAAGGTCAACGTCTCACTGCCTAGGGGCGCGTCGACGCAAATCCTTGCGCGGACGACCTGTTACTTCTTCTCTTCCTTTTTCTTCGGCTTTCTTACTTGTCTAGCCTTACCCATTTTTTGGCTCTCTCATCCTTCTTGGGAACTATTATCGTCTTATAGGATTAGTGATGTGTCCCGGAAGGTACGAGTTGGCACTCCATACCCGTTTGATCAGCTCGGGGTAACACACCCTATTCATAGCCCGCGGAGAGCACCTATTCCTTCTGACCTAAGAGATAGTCGGTCAGGCCTGGAAAAGGACCTATTAGATTTGACGGATAAGCCAAAGGCACAGTCCGACGAGGATCGTCGGTACTTCAGGGGTTTCTACGAACTCCTGGGTGGAAGTTTGCCCGATTCCTCGTCCATCCTCATCGCTGGTGATCCCGGCAGTGGAAAGACCACGCTGGCTCAACAGATCTTGTATGATGAGTTGAGGAAATCTCGGCCATGCGTGATTGTGACGTACGACTCGTTCCCCAGTGGGATCCTTGAACGGATGACGCAATTTGGATGGGACCCAAGAGCGTACAGGTTGATCAACAAGCTAGACGTGGTTGATTGCTACTCTGCCACCGCTGGGATAACCGAGGGAGTGGTGCCTCACCCGTTTGACTTGACCAATGTCAGCATACACTTGACTACCGTTATGGAGCGGCTTGGCAATTACAATGTTACTATACTCGTTGACTCGCTGATGCCAATCTTCTCGGAGACAGAGAACAAGCATGCGATCGGTTTCATTCAAAGCATTGCTGCGAAGGTGAAGAAGAATGGTGGCCGGATGGTAGCGACGTTGACTACGGGTGCATTGTCCTCAGAACAATTCCACAAGGCAGAGAGTCTTTTCGACGGTGTCATCGAGTTGAGGATGGTGGAAGAACATCACAGCTTACACAGATATCTGTTGGTCCGGAAGATGGACAGAAGGCAGATCATTCCGAAACTAGTCCAGTTTGACATTATAGACGGCGTTGGAATCAAGTTGAAGATGCCACGTGTATCCTTTGGGTGGAGAAGGAGCATCTTGGGGAGGGTCGGTGGACGCCCGAGGCTTCCCGGAACAGATCTAGTGCGGCACTAGTCCTGCATCGAGATACTGGCCTGTAGGACGGGTGTGAGAGATCCTTTCTTAATGCGAGAATAGAGAATGCTCCGGGCGGGATTCGAACCCGCGATCAACGGCTGTCCTAGTCCTCCGACAGGACCCGAAAGGCCGTTATGCTAAACCGGGCTACACCACCGGAGCGTGGAGTCCACAGTTTGAACAGACCCTTTAGAAGGGTTTCGACCGACCCGGAAATAATGGAGCAAGGAGCAGATTTCTTTGTCGAAGATGCTGAACCTCTCTCTGAAAAATTTCTGAATTTTACCTAAAATAACGTGCTTTTCCTAACGGACGATGAAGAGAATCAATGAATTAGATTGAGCTCTCGCTGTAGGGGTCCCAACTAGTACCTTCAATCTTGGCGAGCAGAGTATCGGTTTCCAATTCGCAAAGCTAGACGAGGTGGGGAAGGGGCTGTAAGTATTCGGAAAGTCTCTTTCACGTCTTGAAACTCTACGATCTACCCCCCCTTTTTTACAACTT
>VBBA01000124.1 GCA_005888675.1 Candidatus Bathyarchaeota archaeon
CCTGATCCATCTAGTCAAGTCTTCTTGAGTCTTGACTTTCATGCTGAAGAATTCCCATATCTCCTCTTCTTGGGCTGAAGGATAGAGCTCTGGCGAATGCTCGATCCTCAGGGGCTCGAGAGTGACGTGTCGTCCTCGAAGAGTGACTTCCTGAAGCGCAGGTTCGATTCGTGATTTTTGCAACCGTTTAACTTTCCTCTCTGAGGATTCCTTGAAGTTCTAGAGGAGTGTTTCCTTGTCAAGAGGTATAAATCTAGGGCCGGTCGCTGATTCATCGTGGCCGGGTGTAAAACGTAGGGAGGAGGCATCTCCATCTCCCGGATGGAGGGCTCCACGCAAGTGGAGCGACCTGTTCCCTATGGCACCAACCGGCCGCTTGGTTCCGAGCCCAAGGCTTGAATAAGAAAACACGGTGAAAGTATTCCATAGCAGCCTCATCTCCCCACGCTCAAGAATTTCTAGCAGGTACCCTCCCCCGGTCCCACGCTCAATTGTCACGAGGGAATGATCGAATTTTGAATGAAACCCAGCCGTTTTCGAGCGAAAAACGATCGTTTCCGCAAGTGTCCTGGCTGCAAGTATTCGCTGAGCTCGCGCCTCCAGGGTCGCTAGACGGGGGGCACGGGTAGGGTTCATTAGTCTACCCTTAGTTTGTGCAGGGTCGAGTGGAGTGTCCATGAACCCCGAGAAAGATTAATCGGGCTTGCCACTTCGGGTAAGTGGACGGTCTGATTGTCCGGAGCCCCCATCAAACCTTCTGCCTCACTTGAGGCCTTGCTTGAAGAGAATAGACGGTTCCCACCACCTCCGGGATTCCAGAAACATGCAAACCAGAGAGATCCCGGAATCCATGAAAGGGCGAGCAGGGATGTCGAGGGTTTCTGGGCGGAACAGGCAGAGAGCCTTGACTGGATCAAGAAGTGGGATCGGCTCTTGGAATGGAATCTTCCCTGGGCAAAATGGTTCCTGGGCGGACAACTAAACGTCTCCTCGAATTGTCTAGACAGACATGTCAAGACATGGAGGCGTAACAAGGCGGCCTTCTACTGGGAACCAGAACATGGGCAGAGCCAGGTACTAACGTATTCTGACCTTTATCGTGAAGTGAACAAGTTTGCCAACGCACTGAAAGACCTAGGTGTCCGAAAAGGAGATAGAGTCACTATCTACATGGGAATGATTCCTGAACTGCCCATCTCAATGCTTGCATGCTCAAGGATTGGCGCTCCACACAGTGTCGTTTTTGGCGGCTTCAGCTCCGAATCCCTAGCAGGGAGAATCAATGATGCGGAGTCCAGGGTTGTAGTAACAGCGGACGGGGCCTATAGACGCGGTACTATTGTACCATTGAAGCAGAACGTTGATGCCGCTCTGGAAAATTGCCCAGGTGCAGAACATGTAGTAGTCGTCGACCGTGTAGGTGAGAAATCAAAGGCTGGATTAGTAGAAGGCCGGGACCATCGGTGGAATGATCTCATGGAGAAAGCCGATAGTTATTGTCCGCCTGAGCCGATGGACTCCGAGGATATTCTGTACATACTGTACACCTCCGGCACAACCGGAAGGCCGAAAGGGATCGTGCATACGACTGCCGGCTACTTGGTTGGCGTATCGACGACTCACAAGTGGGTCTTCGATGTTAAGGACGAGGACGTTTATTGGTGTACTGCTGATATCGGCTGGGTAACTGGCCACTCGTACATTGTCTATGGTCCCTTGGCCAATGGGACAACGAGTGTAATGTACGAGGGCGCTCCGGATTGGCCGGACAAGGATCGCTTCTGGAGCAACTGCGAAAAATACGGGGTGAACATCTTCTACACTGCGCCGACTGCGATCAGAACTTTCATGCGATGGGGAGCCGAACACGTGAAGAAACATGATCTCTCCTCCTTAAGATTGCTAGGCACTGTTGGTGAGCCGATCAATCCTGAGGCCTGGATGTGGTACCACGAGGTCGTCGGCGGAGAACGTTGTCCTATAGTCGATACGTGGTGGCAAACCGAGACAGGAATGATCATGATAACCCCACTAGCCGGAATCACGACAACCAAGCCCGGCAGCGCTACAGTTCCATTCCCGGGAGTGGAAGCTGGCGTTGTGGACGAGGACGGTCAACCCGTTCCACCGGGACGCGGTGGTTTTCTGGTGTTGAAGAAGCCCTGGCCGGCGATGCTTCGCGGAATATGGCGAGACCCTGAAAGATACGTTAAGACCTACTGGTCGAGATATGGAAATCTCTACTTTACCGGTGACGGAAGCAAAATTGACGAGGACGGCTACTTCTGGCTCCTAGGCAGAGTGGACGATATCATGCTGATAGCAGGACATAACATCAGCACGATGGAGGTCGAGTCCGCCCTGGTGGATCATCCTGATGTTGCGGAGGCGGCAGTCATTGGAAGATCCGATCTGATAACTGGACAGGCGATCACAGCCTTCGTCACACTAAAGCTGGGAAGGGCAACTGGAAGTGACAAGGCGGAGGAATTGAAGGCACACGTGTCGAAGAAGATTGGAAGCCTCGCCCGTCCCAAAGAGATACTGTTCACAGCGGATCTTCCGAAGACCAGAAGCGGTAAGATCATGCGCAGACTTCTACGCGACGTTGCAGAAGGAAGAGCTTTGGGAGACACTACAACCCTAGCTGATCCA
Source organism: Candidatus Bathyarchaeota archaeon (assembly GCA_005888675.1). GTDB lineage: Archaea > Thermoproteota > Bathyarchaeia > 40CM-2-53-6 > 40CM-2-53-6 > BA-13. Next base: position 2,656 of record VBBA01000124.1, read on the forward strand.
TCTGTTATCGCTACCCTCAAGCAGAAATACGAAGGACAAGAGGCTTAGAGTCATATCACTCCCTCGATTATCCCTCAATACGTAGGAGCATATGGGCCAACCTTGAGCGTCGTGTCATGTTGTTGATCTCTTCGAAGACTCTGGCGGGGGTTATCGCAACTATCTGCATAAATGTAGGAGTGTTCCTTCGAAATCTTATTGGATTCAAATTATCGTCTATAATGGTGGTAGTAGGAATTTTTTCGATGGCGTACTATCTGGTTGAGAAAGGGATCTCGCATCAAGCACCTAAGTATATTGCCGCTCAGCGAAATTTGTCGCTAGGTTTGTGGATTATGGGAGCGGGAACAATGGTCTGGATCGTCACGATAATTCAAAGCATGCTGTCAAATTCCGGGTTGATAAATACTGAACTTCTAGCAATTGGCACAGGAATACTCATTGTTGGTTGCGCAGAGCTCTTGATCTCGCTGAGATTTGTGCCCCGATGATCCCCACGTGTAATTAGAGGAAAATCACTTAACGCCCTCCTCCGATGGCGTGATGGAGAAGAAATGCCGTACGCCGGACCAATCTACATCGACGACGTGATGCCAATCCTGGAGAGAATGAAGATTTCCAAGGTCTTCTACTCCGGAGTGATACCGAAAATCGACCTGCTCGAACAGGACATCCGCACTCTAAGCACCTCTGCCAGTAGCAAGGTTCCGAGTGAGGGACCAGTCTCCGCCGCCGTTGCCGAGATCCTCACAGTCTTAGACAGAGTCCGGTGGATTACCAGCCGTTATCGTAGAGGGCTATTCGAGCCCAAGCTGGGAGAAGAACTTCTGCAAGTCTGGCCCT
>VBBA01000125.1 GCA_005888675.1 Candidatus Bathyarchaeota archaeon
GGCTTGATCGCTAGCAGGGCTAGGTCATAATGTTGAAAGTACATACCAATAATAACGAAGGCATGATCGGACGTTCCGGAGACGACTTCCTATGAAGATCAAGTCCGTCCATGCTAGGAAAGTCTCGTATCGGGAAAACTACGAGAGAGATGCTCTTGCTCTCCGTTCCGGTTCGGAACATTACATGGACGTTCTAGTCGTCACTGTTGAAACAGTGGACGGTGCGGTTGGTGTTGGTGAGGCTCTGTCTTATGGTGGAGTCGATACGGTTGCTTCCGCGGTTGTCAAGATGCTGGCCCCATTGATTGTTGGACAAGAATCGTAC
>VBBA01000126.1 GCA_005888675.1 Candidatus Bathyarchaeota archaeon
CTTATCGCCTAGGACGACGTGGGCTGGTAATATCGGCGATCAGCGGTGTCGACACCGCCCTTTGGGATTTGCTTGGAAAGGAACTGGGTGCTCCTGTCTACAAGTTATTGGGTGCTGATAGACGCCCCATCAAGGGCTACATCACAGGCGGATATTATCGAGAGGACAAGGACATCAAAAAGCTGGTCGAGGAGGAAAAGAGCTACGTTGAAGCTGGCTTCGACACCGTCAAGATCAAGATTGGTGGGATGTCAGTAAGAGAGGATCTCGAACGGGTTTCTGCGGTCCGAGAGGCTCTAGGAAAGCAAGTGAACATAGCTTGCGACGCCAATAACGTCTACGACTTCAATACAGCTATGCGCGTCGGCAGAGAGTTGGAAAAGCTCGGAGTTATTTTCTTCGAGGAACCAATAATGACTGATTATCCCGACCTCAGCGCAAGCCTTGCGCAGAGCCTCGACATTCCAATTGCAGGCTACGAGACCGCATACACCCAGTTCGAGTATCGCGACCTCATCGAGAAGCATGCCGTGGATATTGTTCAAGCAGACGCGTCTTGGAACGGTGGAATAACCGAGCTATTGAACATCGGCAGCCTAGCGAATGCTCATGGGCTTCCATTAATTCCGCATTATTCAGCGGGAGGAATCGGATTCGTTGCAAGCCTTCACGCCGCCGCGGCTATCGGATCTCCAATGATAGAGTATCACTTGAGACCTAATCCATTACGGAAGAAGCTGGCAGGCGACGCGATAAATTACGAGGGCGGCGCATTCCAGCTACCAGATAAGCCCGGTCTAGGTGTTTCCGTCGAGCCTGACGTCTTTGAGGAGTTCAAGTTTGTCGAAACAACCTAGTACGCACTCGTCTGGCGGGACTTTACGGTTTAGAAAGCTCGTTGATCTGAGCCATCCTCTATACCCGGGAATGCCGGGATGGCCCACACAACCATCACTGAGGTACGAGATGATCAAGACTGTGGCCCGCGACACTTACGCGCTCACTCTGATCAGTCAAATGGTCACTCACACCGGGACACATATCGACACTCCCGCACACTTCCTCCCTGCCGGGAAAATGGTTGATCAATTGCCACTCGAATCTTACTATGGGGAAGGAACACTGATCAACTTGTCAAAGAAGAGAGCGGCCGCGGAGATAACGAAGGACGACTTGGAAAAGCATGAGCGTGACATTCGAAAAGGCGAGGTGCTGCTTATTCGGACCGGTTGGGACAAGAAATTGGGAATGACACCAGAATTTCTTTTCGAGTGGCCCTATCTTGGGGTCGAGTCCGCGCAATACTTGGTTTCTAGGAAAATAAAGGCTGTAGGCACTGACGGTTTGAGCATTGGTGGATGGAACGAGACAGTTCCAGCCCACCCAGCCTCAGCAAAAAGCTCTCCGACAGAAACCCACAAGATCCTACTTTCGGCGAACATCGTGATAATCGAGGTACTCGCCAACTTGGACCAAGTTTTGGAAGGACGCGACAGCGCAAGAGCGTTCTTTCTGTTCGCACCTCTAAACTTTGTGAACGCCGAAGGAAGCCCGACGAGAGCGGTTGCCTTTCTACAATGAACATCTAACGCTGCATTGGGTCCCTGCCCGTTCTAAGCTGAGGCATCGAAACCTTGGGATAGATGAACGAATGAGCTCAGATCTGGGTAAAAGTTCGCTTAACAACCTTGACGACAATGACTCGAGCTGATCAACCTGCATTCACAATCCAAAAAGAGCGGAATAGTCTTGATCCTTGGGACAATTCTCCTCATCGGACCATTCACGACTGCGACGTTTGATCCCAGGCGCTCACAAACGATTGTCCCGAATTCAATCTTGAGCTCTCCACCAGGCAGCTCACCGTTCGATTATCTCGTTGTTATCTTGATGGAAAACAAGGGATTCAACAGCATAAACGGTAATGCTGCCTATCTCAACCAATTAGCCTCATCTTACTCTCTCGCAACTCGGTACACTGCCGTGGATCATCCGAGCCTTCCCAACTATTTGGCGTTGAGCGGGGCTGACACGTTTGGATGCGGAGGATATGATGGTGCTCCAAACTCGAACAGCTGCACCTCGACAGCTTGGCTCTCACAGAATATTATTGACAGGATAGAATCTGCAGGTCTGACATGGAAGGGCTACATGGAGAGTATGCCAAGCAATTGCTACAATCAAGACTCCGGCAACTATGTTGTCAGACATGACCCGTTCGTCTACTACAACGACATTGTGACCAACCAAGCCAGATGCAACAGGATCGTACCCGCTACTGCATCAACAGATGTTGAGTTGATCAATGATCTAGGCTCAACAAGTACAGCGTCAAATTTCATGTGGTTGACGCCGAACCTTTGCAACGATATGCACGATTGTTCCGTTGCCATTGGCGACAATTATTTGTCACAGGTTGTTCCAAAAATCCTCCGGAGCAATATCTTCCAGATGCAAAAGGCGGCGTTGCTGATAACATTCGATGAAGGCACGGCCACTTCACCTTCAGATCTTGTTTACACCGTCTGGGCAGGGCCAGTCGTAAAGAGAGGTTATCAATCAGCTGTCGCCTATAGTCACTATTCCGTCGCTCGCACGATAGAGTCGGCTTGGAACCTTCCAACCTTGACAACAAACGATGCAAGTGCAACTGCCATGACGGAATTCTTTACGAGTCCCCAGCAGTCTGCTCTCCAAGCTAGTTTCAGCATGAGCGGAAATAACGTCCGGACGGCGCTGGGCATTACTTTCACTGGGACAGCCAATGGCGGGACGCCTCCATATTTCTACAATTGGAATTTTGGAGAGGGCAATACAGGAATTGGTTCTAGCATTGTCCATGCGTATCAGGCGGGCGGCAACTTCATCGCGACGTTAACCGTAACCGACACCGTAGGCGGAACCGCGACATTCTCCCAAACAGTTACGGTTGTGTCCTCAGGAGCTGAATCACCAATTGTTCCCATCCCGATCCTGTACCTGGCAGTCGGTGGAATAACTGTTGGACTGCTTGTGTTGGCCCTCGTGGCTCTGAAGAGACGTGGACCCAGAAACGGATCTTGAACTCGCGACGATCAAGGCTTTCGAGTGCTTGAGCGCTCGTTCAGCTGCATCAAACCGCGGGTCTGGGTACAATCTGCTTAAATCGTCCGGGATCGAAATTCCGAGTTGGCACTAGCGTTTGGAGCCTACGGGAATCAAGGTTCTAGATGAGATTCTGATGGGCGGCTTACCTCGTCCCTCAGCCGTAGGCATAATCGGAAGAATCAATTCCGGCAAGTCTTGGATGGCCAAGCAGATTGCGATTAACCTGCTGCAGCGCGACTTCCGG
>VBBA01000151.1 GCA_005888675.1 Candidatus Bathyarchaeota archaeon
AATCCAAAACTAAGTTTTCAACCGATCCGCCTCTTCGTCAGAGGCTAGACCATGCAGACAAGTAAGTCAACACCAAGACCGAAAGAAAGAGTCAGCACTCTAGCTTTCGATGTTGCAAAGATCAGAGAAGATTTCCCAATCCTCCACCGACAAGTGGACGGTCGGACAATCGCCTACCTAGATAATGCAGCGACTACACAAAAACCCAAACAGGTAATCGACACACTCGTCAATTATTACACCAATTACAATGCGAACATCCATCGTGGAATCTACCGGATCAGCGAAGAAGCTACAGCCGCACATGAAGCGGCAAGGGCGAAGATTGCACAATTCATCAATGCCAACAGCCCACAAGAGATAGTCTTCGTCCGAGGAACCACCGAAGCAATCAATCTCGTTGCTCAGTCTTGGGGCCGACACAATCTCGGACCAGGCGATGGCATTATTCTGACCCAGATGGAGCATCACAGCAACATCGTCCCATGGCAATTACTCTGTCGAGAGAAACACTCGCATCTGAAGTATGTTGGAATCACTGATGACGGACACCTTGATGGGAGTGACTACCAGATGCAATTGGAGAATGACGGTGCCAAACTCGTAACTGTTTCACATGCATCCAACGTGCTAGGCACGATTAATCCGGTCAGGGAGATGATCCGTGATGCTCACAAGCATAATTCTCGCGTCCTAGTAGATGCAGCCCAATCTGTACCCCACATGCCCGTCGATGTCCAAGACCTAGACTGTGACTTTCTGGCATTCTCGGGTCACAAGATGTGTGGTCCAACCGGAATCGGAGTCTTGTATGCCAAAAAGGAGCTTCTTGACTCTATGCCACCCTTTCACGGCGGAGGAGAAATGATCCGAGAAGTCCACATGTACGAGTCCACATGGAAAGACCCTCCATACAAGTTTGAAGCAGGCACTACGAACATCGCCGGCGCAATAGGTTTAGGCGCAGCCGTCGATTATCTCAACCAGATAGGCATGAGAAAGATCCGTTTGTATGAACAAGAGCTGACTAGATACGTGCTGGACAGTTTGTCCCGAATCAAAGGTATCTCGATCTATGGACCGAGGGATCCAACACAGAGAGAAGCAGTCGTCAGCTTCAACGTTGGCGATATTCACGCGCATGACATGGCGACACTCCTGGACGAGGATGCCATATGCGTCCGGTCTGGACATCACTGTGCCCAGCCTTTAATGGAGCGATTAGGAGTCTCTGCGACGACGAGAGCAAGCTTCTACCTATACAATACTGAACAGGAAGTAGATCGCTTGGCAGAATCATTGGAAAGGGCAAAGAGAGTGTTCAAGCTATGAGCTCGATATACTCCGACATAATCCTCGATTATTACAGGTACCCGAAGAACAAAGGACAAATTACAAATCCACGGATCAAGGCTAAGGATTCTAATCCATTATGTGGCGATGTTGTCGAGATCCAAATGCAACTTGACGGAGACAATAGAGTCAGTGAGATCAAGTTTGACGGTCACGGCTGCGCAATTAGCCAGGCATCCGCATCAATGCTAACCGAGCTAGTAAAGGGAAAGTCTTTGGACGAGGTGAGAAAGATTGCGAAAGAGAATGTTCTCGAATTGATCGGAGGCGAGTTGAGCGCGGTGAGAATGAAATGCGCGCTATTATCATTGAAAGTCCTGAAAACAGGTGTCTACACCTACTTAGGCTCGTTAGAAGAAAGCAAGGAAGAAATCTCAAACCTATCCTAGAGTGTTTCACCGAATCCCTTTCTTTCTAACCGGACCCTTTAATGACCGCCAGACATTGTTCCCTAGGCTTATACTCAAATTGATCACGCAGTTGGATTTGATATGGGAGATCTACGATGAACTTTGATCAATTCACGGTGGCATTATTGATCTTGCGTGCAGACGCGCCTAAGCTCAGTGAGAAAGAGGAGAATGCCCTCCAGGACGCTCACATGGCACACGTAGCCAAGCTTCACGACGAAGGACATCTACTAGCTGCAGGTCCGATTCTGGGAACGTCCGACAGGGAACTGCGCGGCCTAAGTATCTTCAGAGGCTCGCCGAGCGAAGTAAGGGTGCTTGCCGATCAAGATCCTGGAGTCCTCGCTGGAAAATACACCCATCAATTCTTTCCCTGGATAGTTCCCCGAGGAGCCATGAGTTTTTCACAAACGCGATTCCCGAAATCGATGAGTGACGTTTGAGCAGTTTTATGTCCTAATCTATGTGGAAAACGTCCTGGCGTAGCGGTTTCCAATAATCAACGCATAATCACTCTGCGGCCTCCAGGCGACACAAACGATCCTTTGCTCCGGATCCTCAAACAACCTGCCCTTGATACCATCCTCGACCGTATAACCTAACACCATTCCACCGCCCTGTCCCGATGGTTTAGGAGTACCTGTCCCTACGAAGGCAAATCTGTTCCCAGGCTGCCAAGCGACAGAAGTGGGATAGACGCCCGCCTCGTCCACCTTTACGGATTCGAGGGCCTGGCCATTCCATTTGTATGCGCGTGGCTCCTGCCACACAAGATCATACCCAACAGCGAGCAATTGTTGCTCAGGTCCGAAGTCGATGCTGATGATATCGGTCTTCTCGGTAATAGCAACGGATTGCAAAAGTTTCGCTTCATAGTCTAACTTGTAAAGTGTAGGCGATGGGGTCATGGAGGGACCGAAGTAGTTTCCGGAAACGTACGCGGACCCTTCTTGGTCCCAGGTTATCGATCGGAGGTTGTTGAGAGCTCCGTTAATCTCCACGAATGATAATCCGTCCCATACCAAAGCGGCACCGTCGTTTCCAACAATGATTGCGTAGGAGCCGTCCGGGGACCAACTGGCACGCCTCAAATTGCTAGCCGTCTTTGAGTCTAACTTTCGCGCTCTGCCTACTTTGTCCATCAGGATGATCGTCCCCTTGTTCCCGACGGCAAGAATCGTCGAGTCTTTTGGATTGTATGAGGCGCACCGAAGATGCTCATTGGTTTGGGAAGTCAATTCATGGAATCGATCGTTATGGAATTGCAGCATCAGACCATTGTTGCCGACTAGCGCGGCTTCTTCTCCGTCCCCTGACCATGACCCCCACCTGATAATGCGCTCAGAAGGCACGATGACGCGATGAACAGTGCGTTGTTCTTCGTCAGTGAACCTTAGGAGAAGATTCTTTTTCAAAGCGAGGCTGCTCGCTGTACGCACTCTAAAATCCGCTCCTCGACTAGGAGTTGAACGTCATGATGAGCCTGAGAGCAAGCCTAGTATGTTTAGTGCAAAGATCATGATCCAAGCGCCCACTATCACCGTCACCATGCTTTTCTGACTGCTAAAGCCCATGGAGTGCTTCAACGCGATCACATTAATGATAATGATCCAAGCTGCAATGATTGGTGAAACGAATTGCCTGATTTCAGCAATTGAACTCAACACAAACAAGAGACCAGGTGTCAGCGAAAAGAAGATGGGCCTAGCCAATCCTGGGAAATCGGTTACGCCCTTGAAAATCCTCGTCCCTATCAAATACACAAGTCCAGACCAAGAAGCAGTAATGAGCAATGCCAGTACGATGCTTGTCAATACTTGACTGATCATCGCGAACGTTCCCGATGGGAAGGCGAACGCATTCCCAAGTCCAAGGCTCAATCCTGCAAGGACGACTATCGCAATACCTTCAAGGTTGGCGATTCTACTGTTGTCCTGTTTCAGATCGACGAATGCCTCTCCCCTCATCTTAGCAACCCCAGCCATTCTCCGGAATAATACCCCCAGCTCGAATCGGGTGCTTGGCCGAGTTAGTGATTGTAGTTGGGGCTCGCTCAA
>VBBA01000065.1 GCA_005888675.1 Candidatus Bathyarchaeota archaeon
AACCAGCACTACGCTTTTCTCGCCGGGGTCCCAATTCTCGGTAGGGGTGAACGTTACCGCTCCCGGACAGATATCTGGGTTCGACGTGACCCTGAACTATAACATTACAGGGGGCCCGAACATTCTCCAAGCAGTACGGAGTGGTTCGGAACTCTCAGGAGGACTATTCGACCCGAACAACCCGCCAGCTGGCTGTTCTGTCTTGGTTGCTAGGAATCAGATCGATTTTCCAGCGGGTCGCATAAGATTCGCAGCAGTGATGTTGGGAGGTTGCTTCGCGACTGGGACAGGCACTCTTTTCACACTCACTTTCAGAGTAACGGGCACGGGAACCAGCTTCATCGATATTGTTCGCACCAGCTCAAGCGGGACGACAGTAACCAGTATCGTCAGCGCAGCACCGACGTTCTCAGACATTCCCTATCTGCCAGTCGATGCCAGGTTCCAGAACGTTCCAGGCATTCCTCCCATTGCCTCTTTCGACTTCACCCCAGGATTTCCTGCCAAAGGCGAAGTCGTCAGTTTCTCGGGCGGGAAAAGTTATGATCCAGACAACATTGGCACGATCAGCAAGTACCTCTGGATATTCGGCGACGGCACCGTTCAATTGTTGGGTGCGAACCAGAACCATACCTTCGTCAATTCCATCATGTTTCCGGCCGCCGGAAATTTCACAGTCACACTGATCGTTTGGGACTCGGACGACAACCTCCCAGGACGACTCAACGCAGTCGTGATTGTAGACCCTGGGATAGGAGACACAGCGAGCAGCAACTGGAGTGGGTACGCAATCGCGGCACGATCGGGGATGAACGTGACTGATGTGAAAGGGTCCTGGATTGTCCCCTCCATAGTAGGTCCGTGCGGAGCTACTGAGCAACACTCTTCCTTCTGGGTGGGCATAGACGGCTTCAGGTCGCCAACTGTGGAACAGATAGGAACCGAATCATCATGCGTTAATGGAGCCGCGACATACTTTGCCTGGTACGAGTTCTATCCAAAATATGCCCAGCTGGTTCATCAGGTCAAGGTGAACCCTGGAGACACTATCTCGGCAGAGGTCAAGTATGCTTCTGGCAAGTTCAACCTGACGATCACAAATGTCACTACTGGCAAATCCTTCAGCAAGATGGGCATAGTCAAGAACGCCCAACTTTCCTCTGCTGAATGGATCGCGGAGGCACCGAGCAGCAAGACTGGAATCCTCCAACTTGCCAACTTTGGAACCGTCAAGTTTGGACAAGACCTTACAGGACGTACTGGCACGTGCTACGCAACTGTCGGGGGCGTCACGGGGCCCATTGGATCCTTTGGATCCAGAGTGGACCGGATCACAATGCTAGACAGAAGCTTTACGATCAAAGCCCTGACATCGGCCTTGTCACCCGACCTGAGCAGTTTTGTGGTCATATGGAATTTTGCCGGCTGAACAAGAGTGGGTCGACGTGTCACCTGTGGATGGAGTCATGAATGTTTTTTGAAGACATCGTCTTCAATTTGGATGTGTACACTAGGTTCAAGTGTGCTGCCGAGGAGTGATTAATATGCCCGTTACTCGAAGCTAGATTATTCGCGAGCAGGCAGCGGACAATGCAAAAGCAGCAGAAGAGGCAGTCATCAATCGAACGGAGGCGGAGAAGGCAGAAGATATTCAATCGGACAATAATTGTCGCAATGATTATCATCATTGTCGTCTTGACCGCAGTTGCCCTGTCGAGACCCCAACCCACTCCCCTTCCATCCTATTTGTCCCGCTGCATACCATTGAAGGGTCCATGGGCATACCGAGAGGTCTTCCAACTTTTCATCCAGATAAACGGGGCCAACGTGACAGTACCTGGAGGTATCGGAATCACTAGTGGCGGTGCATGTGTCAGACCATTGTACACTTTCAGCAACAGGGGCGCAATACACGTTGAGCCGGATCAGAACAGAACCTTCACACTTGGAGACCTCTTCATCGTTTGGGGCAACACATACGGTGATCAATTTGGAATATTCAATCAGAACCAATTGTTCACGTTCAAGACGGATAGTACGCATCACCTCCTCATGCGCGTTTACCACGGCAACTACAATTTCACTAGTACCGACTATGATAATTATGTGCTGCCGAGGGATGCAAATACGACGAGCAATCCTTACGCGATAACCATATCATACGGCGTATTTCAATACTAATTGCTTCACTGGATAGACTAGATGCGGACAGGATTAGCCCTGCTTGAAGGATGAACAATCCGAATAAGGTCTCATGAAACTTTCCGTTAGTCTCCCCTAGAGAGAACGGACGTCCGTTTTGTCCATTTTGATATGGGGGTCAATCAACGGACCATGAGTTAGGGGACAAAGGGAATCAGGTTCTCCAGCGTCTGCCCAGGCTGGTTCGACTGGATGCCACTCCATGAGAAAGGGTAGATCCAAGTATCATCCAGGTGCGAGACGACTATGGTAACCTCTGAACTGATAGTCGTTGGCGTGCTGGGATGTAAAGCTGGCCTTATCCACCGGGCATAATCCACGCATCCTGTCGTGCTGGTTTTACCGTAGCAAGAGGCGACACTTGCGATATCCCTAATCGTAACAGTGCCGTTATCGTACCTGTCTGCCCAGCTGAACTCTTGGAACTGTCCCGATTGCGCTGCAGTCCCTGAGCCTGTTCCCCATGATGGATTATAGCTGCGCATGTATTGCAGGAAAGGATCGGTGTTGCCTGCTTGATTGGTGAGGTCGAAGCTTTGGAGGAACACGTTTGCATGTGGGCCCAATGCCTGCCCTGCCCTGCTGCCGTCGCCGTTGCTAGCGCATCCAGTCCCGACTTTCCCAAGGTCAGATTGGAAGACTGAACGGCACATGTATGGACCGCTTCCTATGAACGTGCCCGAGGCCATCATGTCATAGGACGACGAAGTCTTGGCAGGATCCGCCTTCCCGACGTCTCCGTAGGTCTTGTCTCCGGGGAGTTCCCAAATGTGTCTCGGGATTATCGGGACTCCTGCGAGGTTGATTATGTGGGATATACTCTGTCCTTGCATTTTGATGTCGAATAGGTAGGGACCGAGGATGGTGACTCCCAATACCATCTGTACGTTCCCCACTAGATTGGCGGCCGGGACATCGCGCATGTTGAGCAGTGTAAACTTGACGTCGGATGCATTGACCGTCGCACCGTCTTGCCACCGTAGGTTCTGGCGGAGCTCGACCAAAAAGTGAGTGTTCCCCTGGGCGTCTATTGATGTCAAATAATTGTCGCACATCCAGCACATAACATTGGCTGGTTGGACGGGGCTTCCGGCGAAGAGTGTATCGTACACTTCACCGATCAGATTGAACTCCCAAAGGGTTTCCGCCTTGAATGGATTCAGCGATGTCGTTCCCTGCCGTTGTCCCCATCGGATTGTGTTAAGCCCACCGCCGAACTTGAAGAGTGGGTTCGAGGGTGCATAACCAGTATTGTTGTGCGCGTACAATAGTGTCCACGTGTTCGAGAATCCCTGTCCCCTTTGGTCGACAATCCCTGCAAGGGTGCGTAATGCCGCTGTCCGGATTCCCCTCGAATAAACGGGTATACTTCCTGCGTGGGTTCCTAACTGGTTGAAGGCGGCAAGTGTCTGGGTCTGGAATGTTGGCACGTCAGCAGTTTGAGCCGCGGCGTTCGCGTAAGTGTCGAAGGATGGAATGCAGAGGAAGCCGTAGTTGGCTGTCTCGCCATTCTGGACACCTCCACATTGGTCGGATGCGAAGCTGCTACCATAGAGTGGGCGTAAATGGTCGGGGAACGGACCTCCTAGGTTCCAGCCGGACGTGTACATATCCCAATCATCAGTGGGACCCTCGGGGAGAGATACGAATACGACGGGTCGAAGCTGGGCGATGCTGCCGAGGGTCGGGACGACCGCGTTGACTCCCAACACCTGGTTAATCGCGTTCGATATTCCAAGTCCCATCGCCCTCCTAGTCGGATCGTCGCTCCTTATCATGAACCTTATCGGATGAGCTATAATGTTCGCCAAGCCTGGACTGTTGCTGTCGATCACGCAGTCCTTATTGAGGTCGTGAAGACCAATATTCGCCGCGATCAGATGGTCCCTAGCAGCACAAAAATCAGGCGAACCCGGCGCAGCGAACCCTGAAATGCTTGGAGCAATGTTGAACGCGCTCGTGTCGGCAGGATGGACTAGGCCCTCGATCGTTTGTCCAGCCAATGTTTCCCATGAGATCTGAGATGAGATCAGGCTGGCGGAAGGGCTCTTGGCGGGTGGAGATGGGTCTGCGAGTGCTTGTCCGGCTCCTTGCAATGGGCCGCTGTTCACAAAGCTCGTTCTGTCAATCAGATGAGCGAAGGCCTCGCGCATCTCAATTCCGCATCCACTGTTGCCATGCTGCCAGTCACATCCCCAGGCCGCCCATGTGCTCGACCCATAGTTGAAATCAATCCCGAACATCCCAAATTGTCCCTCTCCCGGGCTTAGGACGAAGTCGGAGCTGGAATCGTAAGTGCTGAAACTGGCAGTTGAAACGGGCCAATCGGTAAGGTCAAGCTTACCAAGCTCGAAGTCTTGAAATTCGGTGGTCTCCCAGAGATTGGACGGAGAGTCCACACCACCACTAGACACGGCAAAGGCGGACGGAACATGTACGAGGACAGACGTTACCATTAATGCAATTATGAGGACGACTGGGAGAACTCTCAATGAAGAAACGCTTGCAAGAATCGAGTTTTCGATTCATGACTTCTTAAGCCTATCTGCGACGAATGTAAGCTTTGGCAGGATGCAGCCACACTGGGATAGAGACCGTATGCCTTGGAATGACTTTTTGGACTGTGCCTTATCACGTAGCGCATTTTTCCATAACAATAAATTATCGAGGCGACTATTCTCCCGATGGTCAATCGGCCTTTGGTAGACGGGAATGGAGCACCGGAGAAAAAGCCGCGTCTGTACCAAGTAGATAGGTTCAAGCGTGTCATCGAAGCTCAGGAGTCAACCCGTCCGCTCACCGGTTTCAGGCTCGTGATGATACGCTTGAGGAATGGGGCGGATTCGGTGGGTGGTTTGGTCTCAACCTTCTTCGTTGTGGCTACGTTTTTCGCGGCTCCGTTCGTCGTCGTTATGGGTGTAGTTTATCGTTGGCCTGGTTTCCTGGCGTCGTTTACGGCTGTCATCGGCGTGTTTAGCCTATACGTGAAGCATAGGTTGGGAAGTTCGATGCAGTTCGTGGAGACAAGCTGGGGCCGAAAACTTCTCGGCCAATTGGTGGGTTGCGCCCTCGTAGTCGTAGCTTTTTATGTCGTGTTCGTAATCATGCTCGGAATCAAACTGTCATAACCCTTCGTCTTGCTTCAACTTTCGCTGGAAATAACTTTGTTCCCGAACTTCTCTAGAATTTGGAGATAGAGTACGGATTAGGTTCCCGACAAAAGTCGGAGCTTATTGCACTTGACGCAGTCGCCTCAGATCATCAGAGGAAAGCGGTGTGGCCTAAAAGAGTAGATTCCCCTTCCTCGGCTTGAATCCAGTCATGCCGATTGGGAGGGGTTTATTGTTTACGGCTTTTTAGCAGCTTTGCCCGAAGCTTCCCGCGACTAGGACGAGGTCGATGATGTTGATGGTATTGTCATTGTTGAGATCCGCGTTGGCCTTGTATGCTGCGCCGCCGATGCTTGAGCCGAAGGCTGCTCCGACAGTTGATAGATCTATAATGTCGACTTTGCAGTCTCCGCTGACGTCGCCCTTGAACTTTTGCAGGAAGTTGATTGGGTAGGATCCGACATTGTTGGTAATGACGAACTCTCCAACGACCGGGGCGGCGGCTCCGAAGATTGTGTAGTACCCTCTCGGCAGGCTGCCAGGATCCCAAGCTAGGCTTACCACCTGTTGTGCTGCTGGGGCTAGCGTCACTGTTGTCTGGGCGACGAGTATGCCTGGCGATGGAGTTGTACCGAACGCGACAACATCAGCTGTGTCGTACAGTCCGTCTCCGTCTGGATTATACACGACTGCGTCGCCTGCTGTGCAGTTGACCCCTGAGAGTGTCGAGCAAGCCCAGACTCCCTTGTAGTTCGAGTCCACGAAGACTAGGTTGAAGTCAAGTGAAATAAGAGTGCCGAGGGCTGGAGGAGTACCCGATCCGATGACTGTGTCACCGGCTGAGTAGGTGCCGGAATTATCATTGTCGTAGAATAACATCTCGCCGGGGTCCCATATGCCGTTGCCGTTGGCGTCTCTGAACTTGATCTTCCCATCATTCTTCAGCACGGTCCTGGCTGTGGCGTTGACGGTGTAAGTATCCGAAACCGTGCCTCCATTGGTGACCGTGACGTTGACTCTCAACTGTGCGGCCCCTGTCAGAGATACTCCATTGTAGGCGAAGCCCCTGTTGCCCTCTACCACGGTGCTGACTTGTCCGTCGTGGGTCTTGTTCAACGTCACAGTGATTGTGAGCCCAACATCGTAGAGGCTGTTGTTGTTCGCGTCGTAAGCGGTGGAGCTGTTGAGCCAGTAACCGAGTCTTGTGGGATCGTAGAATCTGATCAGAGGGTCGGTTTTCAAAGCGGCGAGATTGGCTGGAGAACCGGAGACGATAATGTCTAACGTGTTACCGTAAAGGTTGGTGTCTCCTGTGTCGAATAGGTTGTTCGCGTTTGCATCATAAACAACCGAGTTCAGGCTTGCCCATGCTACTCCCGGACCAAAGAACTTGAGATGAGTGTCCACGGCCAAGGCAGTATTGTTCAGGGGCCTGGTTCCATAGAATAGGGTATCATTATTGAACTTCCCGGTGTTGAACTTGTTGTCATTGTTGTTGTCGTACACAACGCTTTCTCCTAGGTCCCAATGACCGTTGGCGTTGCCATCGACGAACTTGATCTTTGTATCAGTCTTCAACGTTTGAGTGGCAGCGTTGAATGTGCCACTATTGTCACCATCGTATACAACAGGTTCTCCCACGTCCCAGTGATTATTCGCGTTCAAATCCACATACTTGAGCTTCGCGTCATTTACGAGTGGAAAGTCGACTTGTAGCGAGCCTGCAATGACCGTTTCACTCGGCATTGTTACAGCGGATTGCGAGTAGGTACCAGTCGTGGTAATTAGCACGTGAATATACTTTACACCCAACGTAGTGCTGGTCAAGCTCGAGACGTTCATCAAGGTTGTGAAAGCTGCGGTTGGATAAGTACAACCACTCAGGGCGCATGGATAGACTCCGGCAGGTGGGCTGAAAGTACATGTGCCCCCGGATAGCACGGTTCCGCAATCACTACTGACACTGAGGGAATCGTTGGCACCGCTCAGAAGACTTGACGAGATTGTGACGGCAGTCCAGTTACCGGCCTCCTGGTTGAAAGAGGTCCTGCTGGCCGAAATATTGTAGACCGGCGCAGCGGGTGCTTTGACAATAAGTTTGAGCCAGGCAACCTTGATCAGTATATTGCCCGACACTGTGCTGTTACCTTCTAGGGCTAGGATGTATGTGCCTGGCGGAGTTGTCGTGGATCCTCCTTGGGGCCCACCGTGAATGGTAACTGTCAGGGATGAGGAGCCAGCGGCAGTTAGCGACGAAGGAGTGAACACCGCGCTTGAACCGATTAGTGGGAGGCTCCAGGCTTTCAAAACGACGCTCGATGGAAATGTGCCGGATGCCGATAATGTGACGGTCAGCGCAGGGCTAGTACTGTTGGTCTGGAATCGCGAGACAGGTCGAACAAGAGTGGTGGTTGCGACGCTTACTGCTATATTGTAGTTGGCCGTAGCTGCTGCGTTCGAGTCGATATACCCGTCTATGGGAGTGTAAGGTACGCTCGCAGGGTTCTGTAAGGTTGAGGAGGATGTGATATGTATACCAGAGACGCTGGTTGCAAGTACTGTCCTGAACCTCACCCTGAACAATATTCCAGTTCCACTTATCGTGGGGTGTGCAGAGTCTTGGTCAACCAGGCTCAGACGGTAAGAGTTTCCGCCGGTCCCGGTAACATTAGTGTTCCTGAGCACACTCAGACCGTCCAAGAGGCATCCGGCCGATGCGGGGCAAGATACAAGAGCGGTATTCGAAACCGTACCGAATGCGGAGCCGGCATAAGCTATCTGGCTTGACGTGAACGTGAAGTTGATGTCGAATCCTTTCAAAGTCCCTGCATCTGTTACGTTGACATCGAACGTAACTTGTGTGCCTTGGGCTATAGCTGTACCAACAAGCGCATTTGTTTTGGACCCTTCGTTCCACAGACCAAGAATTCCATAATTGCTAGGAGGGGCAGCATATGCATCAGGGACAAGGGGTGGAGTGTTAGTAACAAATCCGGTTAGGACGAGGGCCGTCCCGAGGAATGTGAGAAGAATCAGAAAAGTGGACTTCAGCTTTCGATATAGCATCCAGTAACCTCTTCGAGGGAACGTGCGGTACGATGGTTAAAAGCTTTGTCGGATTTTTGTCACTCTGCGATTGCTGCGTAAGTTTTTGGATATAGGCAGATTGACGCGGGCTGTCAATGAAAGTAGGAAGGCGATTGGTAATTTGATTATCTGCTTCATCCGGTTTTTTTGTGCGGGAGCATGGAGACTCGTAACATATCGTAACGTAAGTTAACAAAAGAGAAGGAGGGGGGATTTGAGGCTCGTGTGGCTGGTCTAAAAGCCCGTGTTTACGACGATTTTGAATGTGCTGGATTGTCCCGGGATTGTCAGGAATGAACCGTCGCGTAATGCAATGGCTCGTGCCGCTGTTCCGGTCACTATGTAGATGTCGTTTGCGTTAGCCACGGTGAGTACTGCGTCCAATTGGCCTGCTTGTCCGGCAGAGAGCGCTCCAGGTGCAGAACTGGTTGATCCAGTCACTCCACCGACGCTGTGCCAAGAGAACGTGCCTACTGCTGTGATCGATGAGGTGCCAGTGTTGGAGACTCTGCAGAAGATTCCGTCGTTGAAGCCTTTTGACAATATGTTGAAACCGCCGTTAACTGCACGGCAGCCAACGTTTCTCAAGCCGATGTTGGCAGGTGGCATGTACGTGGCCCCGGTGTTGGTACTAGGAATGGTGACAGCATTTCCGTTGTCTAGGACAACGATTTGCGAGGTGACGCTGACGGATGATGGATACTCCGACGCAGTAGCTGCGGTCGTGGATGGGTCGTTGACATTGAAGTTGATGTTTAGCAATGAAGAGCCACTTGCGCTCGGGTTGACACTAGCGCCGCCGATGATGACCACGGCGTACCTCACTAGGCCGACCGATGGAAAGTTCTCTGAACGTGCAACCAGTACGTTGTTGGTTGCGGGGTCGAAGAGAGTTCCAGTGAGCGACGCGCCTGTCGAAGTTAAGACGTCCGGGTTGTAGTTGACGCTTACATCGTAGGCGACGAGGTTCGAGGCGCCCGAGATAACGACGTTGGCTACGAAAGTGCCGCCAATGTCAGCGTTTGGTGACGAGGGAGTGAAAGATACGCTTGCGGGGGATGTCGCGTTTACTGGGATTAGCGGAATCGCAAAGAGGAATGTAGCTAATAGTATTGTTGCTCTTGTTAGCATTTTGTTTTCCATTTGTAATGCTTCCGAACAGAATTTTGTGGTTCGTAATATAAGAGTTGCTCAATCAGTAGGGCCAGGTATACCCGTGGCAATAGCTGGAAAGCCCTTTCAACCCGCGGAACTCTGGATTGCTTCCGTAGAACCGATTATCCCTTTAGCCTTCTTGTCCTTTGCTCTCGCTGGGACGGTTTGAAATGACGCTGGAGGAAGACTGTGACTGCAAATGTCGCGACTGTCGAGATGACAAGAATGATCATCAGGAAAGTGGAGAGTGCGGTCACACTCTCGATCATTACGTTATCGCTGGATACTATGGAATTCCAAGGAAGATCCACTGTGGCCGTTATCGTGTAGATGATGTCTTTGGCGATATTGGTGTTACCTTCTGGTTCTTTGAACGTTTCTATCTGTGTGAGATTGAATCCCGTCGTCGTCTGATATCTAACCCCGTGTCCTGGATTGGTCGGGTTTGCGTCCCATGATTGCAAGGGTTTGGCGAGGCTGCTATAGTTGAGCATCAGTAGGTTTTGAATCGTTGGGACAACATTCCCCCTCTGGAGGATCCGTTTGTTCCAGTACCATTGTCTTGTAACAACGTTCGGTGGTCCGCTTGAAGCGGGAAGCGCTGCGTAAAGAGCGACGCCCTTCTGGAGATAAGAAGGCACTACCGCGTTGAGGCTCATATTGTTCTGCTTGAAGTCATCACCGATGACAAAAGATCTCCAAGAGAGATCCACCGTGTTGAGGTCACCCTGCTTGGCGAAAACCCCACCTACAGTGAAGCTGAGTTTGTAATGGTAGTTTGTTCCGTTTGAGCTAGAGTCGAAGGTCACATCTTTCCCGGAAGCACTTGGACTGAGCTGCCTAAGTGCAACGTCGAGGTGGTTGGACAAGAGAGAGGAATTATCTCCAGCAAAGTGGAACGCGAAGACCGGAATTGAGTCGAACGATTCGGCAGTGTTGTTTGCCGAAACATTAGGAACAGCTTGCAGGAGGTCTCCGTTTATGTTGACCTGTGCCGTGTTATCTGTGACTTTGATGTTGTAGTCTGCATGAACCATAGTAGTGAAGACTAGGACGAGAAGGATGAAGCTAACGATAGTTAGAGTCTGTCTATGTCTTCCGTGTTGTAGAGTCAACTATTGTTCCGTCTGCCTTGGGGAAACTGCCTATCTCGTGATTTTCTAAGTGTTGCAAGCGCCCTTTCTTTGAATGTGTCCCTTGGTTGCTCGGCATGACGTCTCTATATTCTCTGTCTTAGCCTGGGGTTGAAGAGTGTGTCGAGTGAGAAGCCTATCATCACGAAGGCGACGGAAACCAGGGCGATGGATAGTCCTGGCGGGATGACCCACCACCATATCTTCTGTGAGCCAGTTGTCTCGACAAGGTTGAGCATTCTTCCCCATGAGAGCACAGAAACGTCGCCCAGTCCTAGGAAGCTGAGTGCCGCTTCGGCTAAAATCGCGCCTGGGACTGCCAATGCTAGGTTGACGTAGATGAGCCCGACTATGTTCGGCAGTATGTGTCGAATCGTAATGTGCCCTGAACCAGCGCCAGCCGCCTTCGCCGCCTCGACGAACGGTCTCTCTTTCAGCGAAAGTACTTGTGACCTGACGACTCTTGCGAAACCCATCCAACCCAAGAACCCAATGACCAGTATAAGTGCAAGAGTTCTGCCGGATCCGAACGCGCCTCCTAGAACCGTCACGAGCACGATGAGCAGCGGAAGTCCGGGTATGACCAAGAGCATATCTGTGAATCTCATCAGGACCTCATCAACCACTTTGCCAAGGTAACCTGCGACCAGACCAACGACCAATCCCAAAAGTATGCCGATGAAAGCGGACAGGAGTCCTACCATCAGAGATATTCTCGCTCCATAGATCAACTGGCTCCAAACATCGGCCCCTTGGTAGTCAGTTCCAAGTAGACCGAAGGATGTGCCGTAGATCTTGAGGTTCATATTGTCCAAGTAGACGTTGACTGGTGTGGCGGAGCTGAGGGCGCTGTTGATCGTGACGCGAACGCCGAAAGTGTACTGGTCTTTGGATCCGAAGATCAGTTGTGCAGGGTTCAACCCTCGTTTTTGGACGACCTGTTGCAGGGTTCCACTGTTCGAGTCGAGCGATCTTGGCGACTGCCATCCTGGGGTTGTGAACGGGTAGGAGGACCAGCTAAGATTATTATTACCTGTCGATTGCCCAGCGACTAGAGTATCGGCCGCGTCGAAAAATCCACTGCCGTTACTGTCGTACACGACGGAATCAACCGCGGTCCAATTTCCAGATTTTGACGTGTCGATATATTTTAGGTTCGGGTCCGTTGAGAGTGTGGCTCCCTTCTGGGGGAGGCTGCCAACAATTGCAGTTTCGCCCGTATCGTACTTTCCGTTACCATTACTGTCATAGATTACCGGCTCTCCCGGCACCCAAGTTGCGTTTGTGCCCGTTCGATAGTATGTAATCAGCGGGTCCTTGCTGAGGAGGCTTCCGAAAGCTGGTCTGACTATTGTGGAGGTCGGGTCTGTGAGGTTCCACTTTGCATATCCACCAGAAATCCTTTCGACAAACAAGGTTGCCGAGACGGGGAGTTCCGGCGACCCGGCCGGGGCGTTAACTGCAAGGGAAGCGATAAGCCTGGCAGGCGGACCAGGGTAGGGCCAGTCGAACGTGGTCTTGAAGGTAGCAGTGTAATTTCCAGGCCCTGCTATCCGATCGAGTGTAACTCTTACGCTGCCTCCTCCCTGGACGTAGGAGAAGCTCGGATCGTAAGAGGCAGTGACCCGCGGGTCGGAAGCTGCGAAGCTCCAACTTGTGCCGGACTGGAGGGGGTCCGAGAAGAATCCGGGCGACTGCTGAAGGAAAACATTCTGGCTGAGTGCCGATCCCTCGCTCAAGTATCGGTACCAGCTAGGGGGGGCATAGGCACCCGCCACGATGCTGGTTTCCGGGTCGTAGGGGGTGATTACGTTCGCGCCAACCGCAAGGAAGGTGTAGACTATGAGGATTATGAGTCCCGCGATCGCCATTTTCGAGCCGAAGAGCGTTCTGAGGAAACCGCTCATCCTGTGGAGAGTAAAGCGCCAGTCTGTCACTAAATTCTCACTCGTATTTTATGCGTGGATCCAATAGCCCGTATAATACGTCGGCGCCAAAGTTGGCTACAATGACACAAAGGGCGATTATGAAGAACATGGCTTGCATGACCGGTATATCCTTCCAATTTATCGCATTGTATAGCCAGTAGCCGAGACCGTCCCATGCAAAAACTGTTTCCGTGATTATTGCGCCGCTTAGAATGAATCCGAAGTTCAGGGCTGCAGATGTTACGATTGGAAGAGAGGCGTTTTTCAGTGCGTGCTTGTAGAGGACCGTTCGCTCTGGCAGCCCCTTCGCTCGGGCTGTTGTGATGTAGTCCTCACTTAATGCCTCCAGCATAGTGGCGCGAGTCAGAAGCAAGTGTCCTCCGTATTGGAAGAGTGTAAGAGTCAGAGCGGGAAGAAACAGGTACTGCAGTCTGACCGGGATCACCTGCCATATGCTCGTCGGTGCCAGTTTGGGATCAATCCAGTTTGCAGGCGTAACCCCGGAAGCAGGCCACGTAGGATTCAGCCAGAAGACAAAAACTAGGACAAGAACCATGGCCATCCAAAACGTGGGAAGCGAGAAAGTGACCAATGATGTTGTCACCATTGTACTGTCAATGAAGCTTCCTCGTTTCTTGGCAGAAATCACGCCCAGGAATATGCCTAGCGCGAGAGCGATGACAGATGATACGCCTATGAGGAGGAGAGTGTTTGCGAGCCTTCCACTTTGAATCATGTCCTGGGTGATTGGATCGCCCGTTTGGAAGGAGTTGCCGAAATTAAACGTGACCATGGCCCAGAAATACTTTCCAAACCGTTCCCACACAGAGCAGGGAATGGGGTTGTGGTTCGAGTCGTACCCACAGAGCAGTCCATAACGAGTCAATTCTGAATCGATGAATTGTTGTTTTCTCTCGGGCGGAATCTTGGGATTCTCGGCAAGTCCCGCAACCGAACCTTGCGTCCCGGGCAATAGCTCGAAAATTACGAAGTTGAGTGTTATGACGAAGAGGATTAGGATAACGGTGTTGATCGAGCGCTTAACGAGATATCCGCGAAGGCCCATTGTGGACTAACCTAGATAAAAAGGAAAAGGGAGGGGGTTTTTTAGTTTTGGGGTTTTCGTCTATGGGTATGGCGCTATGTTCAGTAGCACGGATGGACTGGGCGAAAATGGCGAAGTAAGCGCATCGTCCAAGTGGGACGCGACTATTGCAACTTCACCGCTGATCGTTCCAGGTGTCGACTCGAAGGCCGACCTGTGCCAGTAAGTGTACGCTGCTGTGTTGCAACCGGATGTTGCTGTGCCAGAGTTGCCGAAGCAAGCTCCAACGCTTGCGAGGTCGCTGATTGTCACTGTGCCTGTCTTTGCTTGGTCTGCATAGCTGAACTCTTGGAACTGGCCCTTCTCTGCTGCAACTCCACTGCCGGTGCTCCATGTCGCATCAAAACTTCTCATGTATTGTGCGAACGGGTCAGAGGCAGAGGGCGACAGTAGGAATGCTTGAAGGAACAGTTTGGCGCTCAATCCTAACGCTTGTGTGGCTCTGCTACCGTCAGAGTTCTGAGCGCAACCCGTCCCTAGTTTTCCTAGGTCAGACGTGAAGACGGATAGGCACTCATAGGCTCCGGAGCCGATCAATGTTCCTGCAGTCAATGGGTCGTATGATGGGTCTAGTTTGGCAGCGTCGACTACCGGTACATCACCATAGACCGCGTTCGTTCCATCGGCCAATGGTATGCCAGACGGGTTAGTCTCTGAAGCGTTGGTACATGACCATCCACTTCCGCTGCTGAATGAGCAGTCTGATGGGACCCAGTATTTGGCTGGGATCACATAGTTGCCCATGAACAGTGGATAGGATATGCTTGCGCCTAGCCATGCAACGTCGAGGTGGGTGCTGTCGAGTACTTTGATGTTCAGCATGTTAAAGAAGTTCCCGCCGACAGTCGCCGGTGCTGCATCTCTAAAGTTCTGATAAGTGAACTTTACATCCCATGCAGTAACTGGGCTGCCGTCTTGGAAGCGTAGGTTTTGTCGCAACTCGACGAGGAAGTGCTCGTTGCCCGCGGAATCCGTTGATGTTTGGTAGTTAGCGCACATCCAGCAGAACACGTTGCCCGGCTGGACTGGGCTGTTTGTCGTTAGCACATCGTATATTTGTCCGATCGCCTGGAATTCCCAGACTGATTGCGCTTGGAATATGTTGAACTCAGATGTGCCTTGGAGTTGTCCCCATCGGAGTTTAGTGGGGTCTCCACCACCGAACCTGTACAGTGAGTTGGATGGAGTGTACGATGATTGGCCGGCGAATGTCAGCGAGGGCGTATAGTATCCCTGGCCGAGTTGGTTGACTAACCCGCCTTCGGACCGCAATGCGGCCGTCCGCACTTCTTGAGCGAAGACTGGAAGATCAACCGCGTTGGCTCCCCAATCATTGAATGATGCAGTAGTGGCAGTGTTGAAGTCAATCTTGTTTCCGCTGGCTGTCGTGCAGTAGATGTTCGCATCGTTTGGTCTCGAGCCTATACCTTGGAACGCTGAACCAGTTGTTGATCCCTTGACACACGGTGCTGTTGATGCTGCAGCTGTTGCCGCATCGATCGATGGTAGACAGACAAACTGTGGATCGTTCGGTTCGACGGATTGGAGTCCACCGCAGTAGGTGGTAGCGCCTTGGCTGTTGTACAATCCGTGCATATGGTCTGGATATGGTCCGGGTAACTGGTAGCCGTAAGTGTACATGTCCCAATCGTCGATTGGAGACTTTGGCGGATCACTGAAGACAATTGGATGACCGATTGTGTTGATTGTGCCGTATTGTGGAACGACTACTGTTGCTCCGAAGAGCGCGTTCAAGCTGGCCATAAACTCGTTACCCATGTCCCTTCTGGGCTGAGTCGAACGAATCATCGCTCTGAACTTGTTGGCAGTGAATGTTGATGGAACGCCACCCGTACCGAAGTTGAGAACACATGTCCCAGAAGCCTTCGTTGGGACTGGACCAGTGTATGTAGTGCCTTGTGTGCCTGGAGTGAGTGAAGCAATCATCAAATCAGCGGCCCGACAGAAGTCTGGGCTGCCAACTGGTTGCTGTCCATCACCACCACTTGGGGCGATGCGATATGCGTCGATGCATGCGGATCCACCGTTCAATGTATCCCACGCACATTGCTGAGCGACAGTGAGACCGTCTTGTCCCACTTGGAGTGGGGCACATGATGGGTCTTTCGCCACAGGCGAGGGACACACTAGATTTGCTAGCTCTCTGTTGGCAGAGAAGGTTGCCCTGTCGAACAGATGTCCGAATGCTTGACGTTGATAGATACCACATTGGCTGGTGTATGTTTGTTTGTTAACTGTGAACGAGGTTGAGGTCAATCCATCGTTCCAGTCACAACCCCAGAACGGACCGTTGGCGGCTCCACCTGGAGCTTCCTGGCTCCTGGTGAATCTGCTTGATGCGCCGTTGAAGTAGAATCCGAAATCACCAAACTGTCCTTGTATGGGAGTTTGGAGAAAGTCCGGATGGGCATCGTAGCATGCCGGATTAGTTGCGTCCGTACAACCTGCAGAGGCCCAGTGGACATCGTCCGTGGGCCAGTCGGTAAGGTCTAGGTTGCCGAGCTCGAAGTCTTGGAACTCAGAACCTGTTCCTCCCGTGTTGCCGTTGTAGTAGGTATACTGGAGTCTTGTTACTGCTCCTGCATTTGGACCGTAGACGTACCATGTGTTTCCGGCATCGCCGGGGTTTAGGCCGACGTTACCGGCTGTCGGGTGTGTTGCGAGGGGTATTGCTAGTACTGTTGTTAGAACTACTAGTGCTGCTAGTACTGGAATTTTTACTTGCAATTTTTCTTCGAACGGCGGTTTGGTGCCGAGCCCTTTTAAGATTATCCCCGAAGGAGGTGCTTATGTTAGCCTAGAGAGACACTCGGATAGCAATGGTAGTCTCTGGATATGCATATCCGCCTTTAGGCGAGTTGTTCTGACGCGGATTCCGCTCGGCTCCTGCGGCGTCTCACGAAGAATACCAGACCGCCCACAGCGACCAAAGCAACTGCGGATATTCCAGCGAGTTGAAGGATCGAAAGGCTTTGCCCAGTATTTATGGATGCCACAGTAAAGGTCTGGGTAACCTCATTGTTCTGGGGCGGGTCGATGGCTGTCGCGTTCGTGTTGGTTACCCTCGCAGTGATCGTGTACGTCCTCGCAGGAAAGTTTGTCGTCTGGATTGTATAGTTCAAAACACGATTTCGACTAATTAGGGGAAGCTCGACCATAGCGTTGTTCGCAAGTTCAGTGGTCACAGCGGCAGAAGGATAATCGTATTTGACAGAGAGCTTCGCAGTTTCATTTCCGCTCCCAAGGTTGTGCACAGTCACTGTCAACTTTATGGGATCGCCAGCATTCACCTTGCCCTTGTCCAGCGACATTTCGACGGCGATATCGTCGCTAACTCCGGGGTTCACAAACACGACGGCGTTTTGGCGGCTGAGGATTCCGTCAGTGTCGTTCACGATGAGTCTCACCTCGAAAAATCCTGAGCCTGCTGAAGTAGAGGAGGTGATGAACGTGTGTTGACTTGTCATGCCGCTACCTATGTTGCTAGGAGAGAGGTCACCCCACGTCCAAAGATACCTAGTAATCCCTTTGGACGCGCCCGAATTGTGCGCAGGGTCGAAGCTCTGGCTTGCGTTGAACGTTACCAAGTCCCCAACCATGGGAGCACTCGGAGTATAGTTGAAACTGGCAACAGGCTGTGACCCTGCCTTGTTGAGGAAGTACCCGTCCCTCACTTCTAGGTTCGCGACTGGCCCAAACCCGGGAGGGGGTCCGATCACGAGTTGGTCCCGTTTCCCAGGGACGGAAGCTTGTCTAATGTCCATGGAGGTCGAGCCGATGCCGATTACTTTGAAATTTATCGAAAATAGTTTACCGTTCCCGTCCAGTCCCTGACCACAACTCCCGACCAGATAAGCGGCCTCTCGGATCGTGCTGAAAGGCGCGTCCAGTACCTCATGCTTCGCTTCGGCAACGCTACAGCCGTTAGGTAGGGATCCGCTTGAGGGGTCGAAAATT
>VBBA01000152.1 GCA_005888675.1 Candidatus Bathyarchaeota archaeon
AAGATACGGTTGAAAGGAGGTGCGTACTCCGGGTCTGGGCTGTATTGGTTGTAGCCATAAACAGCCGCTACCGGCGAGTTGCTTCTTTTCATCTTCGACGATCCAACCGAGCAAGGTCCCCTTGCGAAGCCCATTCCGAGCCCAGCTACGGTATTCACGGTCGGCACGGCTGAGTTCTTGCCGGTCTGTTATCCCGATCTCTGCCCACATGGTGCGGCGTTGACTGACAAGGTGTTCCAGATCGATCAGTCTCGCTCGACGAATTCTCAGTCGAGAAACGGACCGACGACTGTTTGGTTTTTGTCTTCGGGTCCTAGCCATGCACTTTACCACTTCTCGGCGAACGCGATTCGATTCAGGCCATTCAGCCACTACTAGATTACTCTTTCATGAAACGAGACCCAAGTCGAGTAAAGTCATTGAAAGATGGAAGAGTATTCCTTCCTCCGCCTTTGAAGGATGCGCAACCTAATCTATAACGACAAGCAAAGAAACATTATCGAGAAAATAGATTTGATTATCACTGTAAAACTTGGCGGTGACATAATCAAGAAACCAGAATCGTCCTTATTCGCCGATCTGAAACGAACATCCACTCAACACAGCGTGATCCTCGTGCACGGGGGCGGCGACGAAGTCACGGAAATAGCCGACAAACTCGGAAAGAAGCAGAAATTCATAGTCTCTCCCGGCGGAATAAGAAGCCGGTACACCGACGAAGAGACTGTGAAAATCTACACTATGGTCATGTGTGGAAAGAACAACAAGGAATTGGTGGCAGCGCTAGAACGGGAAAGGATTCCAGCACTGGGACTGTCCGGCCTGGACGGTGGATTGATCAGAGCCGAAAGAAAGAAGCAATTGATCTCCGTCGAAGACGGCCGGAAGCGGATCATAGACGGTGGATTCACAGGACAGATCAGAAAAATCAATGGCAATCTTCTAAGCGCTATCCTCAAGGACGGTTACATTCCAGTCGTCGCACCAGTCGCTCTAGGTGAGGAGTTCGAGTTTCTAAACGTCGATTCAGATCGCGCAGCTGCCTACGTAGCAGGCGAGCTGAAGGCGGATACAATTGTCTTCTTGACTGATGTTTCAGGCGTATACATGGAGAGCAAGTTGATCCGCGAGATGAAGATTGGCGAGGCTGAATCAATGACGAAAAAAGTGGGATTCGGCATGGAGAAGAAACTCATGGCCTGCGTTGAAGCAGTTCGTATGGGCGTAGGAAGGGCGATTATAGCCTCGGGAAAGGTCGAAGAACCCATTACACAAGCATTAGCCGAGAAAAACTGCACCGTGATAACAAGATGATCGACGCCGGAACAACGATCAAGCTGGAACAGGAGCACTACGCACAGGTCTACCAGAAGCTTCCTGTCGTCATAGATCGAGGGCAGGCTGCGTTGATCTGGGATGTCGACGGCAAGGAGTACTTGGACTGTATGGCGGGCTATGGTGAGGCTCTAGTCGGACACTGCAACCCACGAGTCGTCTCGGCCGTCAAGGACCAGGCGGATCGCTTGATAACAAGCCATCCCTCACTCTACAGTCCTGTCAGGTCACAATTTCTAGAGAAGCTCAGCGGAATCTCTCCAAGAGGTCTCGATCACGCGTTTCTTTCGAACAGTGGAGCCGAAGCGAACGAGTGTGCCATCAAGCTCGCCAGGAAATGCACTGGTCGAAAGGAGATTATTGCTTTCACGGGCAGCTTCCATGGAAAAACAATGGGAGCGGTCTCTATAACATGGGCCAAGAAGTATCGCGAACCATTCGAACCTCTCGTCCCCGGCGTTCATTTTGCCAAGTTTGGCGAAATCGATACCGTCAAGTCCGTGCTAGGGGATGAGACGGGAGCTGTGATTGTTGAGCCAGTACAAGGCGAGAGCGGCGTCCACATCCCACCAGATGACTTCCTACTTCAACTGAGAGAGCTCTGCGACGAAAACGGCTCACTACTTATTTTCGATGAGATCCAGACGGGACTCGGCCGGACCGGGAAGATGTGGGCAGGAGAGCATTGGAACGTTACTCCGGACATCATGACCGTTGCCAAAGGCCTCGCGGGTGGACTGCCAACTGGGGCTACCTTATCCACCGAGGAGGTGATGTCCTCATTGAAGCTTGGAGAACATTCAAGCACTTTCGGTGGAAATCCGCTCTGTTGTGCTGCGGCATCGGCAACGATAGATTACATCGTTGAAAACAAACTGGCTTCGCGAGCCGAGGAAATAGGGGAGTTCTTCAAGAAAGGATTAGAGAAGATCGCGTCGGAGAAGAATGTCGCTCGGGAAGTCAGAGGTCTCGGGTTAATGTTAGCCTTTGAGACAAGGTTCGAGGTTAAAGAGATCATTCTCGAATGTCTAAGACAGGGCCTGTTAGTGCTCTACTCTGGCAGGAACATAATCAGACTACTGCCTCCCCTGATTATTGAAACGGAACAGATCGAAAGAGCACTCGGAGTGCTGGCCTCCTCATTGCCCAATTTGGCAGCGCCAATAACAATCGAGGGCCGAACTGGTAGCGGATAGCTGCCGATTCTTTGATCTGAGGCGCCGAAAAGCCTGTGCTCCCCCTAGATTACAATTGGTTGTGATACAGATACACTATCGTTCCTAAAGCGGCAAACGCGAGAGATGGGACTACGAGCACTGATGCAGGCCCGAGTCCGACCCCTGGCTTGCTTAGCTGTCTAAAGGCCTCGACAGCCCAGGTCATGGGATTCGCTAGGACAATCGGCCTCAAGAATGACGGGAAAACGTCCGGGCTGAAGAACAACGTGCTGAAGAATGAAAAGTAGAGTTGGACTGTACTGCGAACAGTGACAAAGACTTCGATGCTGGAGGCATAGGCCGAGACGGCCATGGATATTCCGACGACCCCGAGGGAAAACAACCCAACAATTGAGAAAGCTCCTAGGATACGAGGGTCTAGAAGAATACCGTACAAGTAGCAAATGGTTAATGTTCCTGGAAAAGTTGC
>VBBA01000153.1 GCA_005888675.1 Candidatus Bathyarchaeota archaeon
TAATCCTATCGTGGATACCGGACCTCCGTCACCCATCGATTTGGAGGCTGTCGACAGGGCATACCGAAAATAAATGAGGAAAATGGTTGAACTCGGCCTAGTCAGAGAGGTGGGAAAAGTCGGTGGAAACTGTACGAATTATGACGCTATAATTTTATAGGATTACACCTGTATCCCGGGCCAAGATGGCTTCCAAGACTACTGTTAAAGTCGACCGGGACATTTTGAAGCTGCTTGAACGGGTTAAAAGAGAAAAATCCTTGAGAAGCTATTCAGAAGCCCTGCGAACGATTCTCCGAGAGAACAAACCCTGAGGAAGTCTGAACGTGGAAGCCTACGATCGCTCAAACCGTTTGTGAGAGAAAAGCACGACCGTTTTTGACTACTAGACCTAATCTGCACCTAATCTCGCTAAACCTGTAAAGTGTCTGGTCGTTAACGCTGCCTCCAAGAATCCGGGGAGGTGAATTGTAAGAATGAAAACTTTCACCATGGCGCTCTTCTCAGCTCTTGCTATCGCACTGATTCTCCCAGTAACATCGGCTTTTGCGGCTACGCCTGGCTTCAGTAACTTGTACTTCAACGGGATGATAGTTCGAACTGTGGTTCCACCTGCGGCTTTCCCCAATCAGGGTCTGGACAATTTCTACAAGGTGACGAATGGTGCCCCTGGCCAGCTCGGGATTGCATCTGTTGCTCCTGGGAGTTTAGACTATCACGGTGGTCATTGGAAGGTATTCACTGTAACCTTCAACATGGGAATAACACCAGTACTACTGACGTCAGAACAGGGGGTTCTCTCCGCAGAGAACGCTGGAGTGGTCGCTGTGACACGAAACTCTGCTGCAGACTTTCTCTGCCCAATACAGCCATAGGCTTGCCGATGGCGCGATCTAGTCTGAGGGACTATGGACCCCCCTGTTTTTCTCTTCTCCGATCGGGTTCAGTTAACTTATCCTAGTATGCCTTAGATGGTTAACTGTCGTCGTACGGCCGTGTCAATTGGATAGTCAAGGGATAGCGCTCTTTGAAGTGAGCATAGGTTTCGTCGCTGCATACGAAGGGAATGTCCGGTTGTCCTTCAATCTTGATCTCACCGTCGATGATTATTGTGGGAACTACTCTTACGCTATAGTTTCTTGCGAGTTCTAGGTTCTCCGATAAGTTGTGGACGATTAGCTGGCATCCAGCACACTTTCCTGCTTCTATCTCATCCACGACCTTGTTGCAGAGAGGACAATTGGCGGAGAAGACCTCTATCTTGTGCGGCATGCCTTCAGGATGGCTAAGGCCGTATTAGAGCACTCTGAACCGCGATCCGACGACAGTTACCGCCTCAATCCATCCGACGAAGACTCAACAGGACCTCGAATGACAATGTTTTATTTCGATCAGGCGATCGAAAATGCGCTGGAGTGGAACGGTTAGAGTGGTTACGGTGACAGTGTCCCCCAAATATCAGGTAGTGATCCCAAGTGAGGTGCGGGAACGGATGAAGCTAAAGCCCGGCCAGAAGCTCGCAGTGGTTGAGAAAGATGGCGTTGTCCACCTTGTGCCGGTTCGGCCATTGAAGGAGATGAGAGGGTTCGCGAAAGGGGTCTCTTCCAAGGGAATCCGCGATGAGGACGAAGGCGAAGAACGATAATTCTAATCGTCTAAAGGGAGAATCAGAGATAATCGACAGTCACGCAGAACTAACTTTCGACTCTCTTCGTCGCCCCTGTGCTTCCAGGTTTTAGTCTGGTGCTTGAAATACAGCTAGGGTTACGTTGGGGGGAGAGCGCCTGCTGCACAATATCCGGGTTCCGTCGGGTGACCATCGAGGATTAGTAAATTCACCCGTGGCGTCGGTGATTTGCTGTACCCCGCTGCCGTCTCGATTCATTACAAAAATCTGGAAGGATTCATTTACACGGCGTGAGAAAACTACTCTTCTGCCGTCTGATGACCAGGCTGGCCATCCATCCAAGTCTGATGATCCGGAGAGATTCTGAAAGTCAACTGTGTCGACGTTCCTGATGAAGATTCGTGAAGCTCCGGCTTCTATCCGGCGGTGTAGGATGAATCTGTTGTCGGGGCTGAAGGATGCGTAGGTGTATCCGCCTCCGGTGGTGATTCGTTTCAAGTCGGTGCCGTCGGGTCGGATTGTGGCGAGTTCCATCTGTTCATCGATCTTTTCGCCGATGACTCTATTGTCGCTAGGGGTGTTCTTGCCTTTCTGGGGAGTGATGCTGAAGTGGGTTGTGTTGAAGAGTACTCGGTTGCTATCTGCGGACCACATGGGATGAATGTTTTCGCCTAGCCCCTTGGTCAATTGTTTTTCCTG
>VBBA01000154.1 GCA_005888675.1 Candidatus Bathyarchaeota archaeon
ATGTTTGTCTCTATCAACCGGTAATCGTTTGCCCTGGTTTTGATCAAGCAAAACCATTCTTTTGAGTGTTCAATTTTCCCCTTCCATCTGTAGGTGCTGTCGATCGGGCCGAAGATCTGCACACAACTTGTTAGCCTCTTGGCTAAGAGTTTGGTCGCAATTGCGTTTGCCCTTTTCTTACTATTGATAGAAGTGAGTACTTGGACGAATTCGGTCTGAGACACCCGTGTCAATTTCTCAGAAATTTCCGGAACTGTCCTTCTGCACTTAATCTTGATTGGACCTTGTCCAGCTCGTTCCTAAGATTGGTTATTTCAGACTCGAACTCATCCAGTCTCTTCTCAATCTTCTCCAAGCGCTGGTCTATTCGCTCAAATGGTCTCTCTTTTGATGGTTGCTCAGGACCCATGGTCTTGCTGTGGAACCTCGAGTCTTTGAAAACTTTGCCGAAGTCCCCTCTTGGCAACGGGCTAACAGGGGGAAAGACTATTCTCAGAGTTATGCAATAACATCCAACCGGACCATTTGAGATTCAGACGATCTTTACGTCGTATCCGGAACTCACAAACGCTTGAGGCGTTTAAGTGGGGCTCTGGAATAATCGCCATTGTCTGCGCAACGGGACTCTCAGGCTTCCTTTACTTCTTTCTCTTCACTCAGCTATGGACGGCTGTTCTAACCTTTGCAGTTGCATTTGTTCTACTGATGCTTATGGAGTACCGATACGACCAGATGAAACTGAATCAGTACAAGAGTTCGAAGAGTAAGGGAGCAGGTGCCCCTGGGACCGTTGACCGATACGTCGAGGCCTTGATTTCCTCTAAAGAGGACGAGGACTCGACAAAAACCAAGTCATAAAAACGGTTGGCGCATCAACTGTCTGTGAGACGCATCCAATTATTAACTACGCGACTTCTTCTCAGTAATTGAAATTGGTATGCTGACCAATCGCCAGGATGCCTATGGTCATCAATTATACGACTTCTACAAGGGGCAACCAGTGATCGAATGTGTGGAACGGGACGATGGCTACATCGATCCCAGTCCGACACTTCCCGAGTATTACCTCTCCGAATACAAGGACTGGACCCATCGTGAGAAGAAGGCGGTGCCATACGCGAAGGGCAGAGTTCTCGACATTGGCTGTGGAGGTGGAAGATGGTCCCTATATCTCCAGAAGAAAGGTCACGATGTCTTAGGAGTTGACATTTCACCGTTGGCAGTCAAAGTCTGCAAACTTAGAGGGCTAAACAATGTGATGGTTAGGCCAATTTCAGAGATTGATTCCCGACTAGGAAAATTCGACACGATCCTAATGATAGGGAACAACTTTGGGCTCTTCGGAAGTTTCAAACGAGCACGACAATCGTTGAAACGTTTCTATGAAATGACAAATCCCGGTGTGCGTATCATCGCTGAAAGCTTGGATATTTACAAACCACCCGTGGATCCCTTGCATAGACGGTATCATTTGAGAAATCGTAAACTTGGCAGAATGCCGGGCCAAGTTCGAATGAGGCTTAGGTATAGAACATTCGCTACGCCATGGTTCGATTATCTGCTCGTTTCAAAGAATCAAATGAGGACGATTCTCCAAGGAACAGGCTGGAAGATCAATCGTTTCATAGACGGTCCCGGCCCAGCGTACGTTGCTATCATTGAGAAAGAGGTCTTCAGCCGTTCCAGTGGAAGATTCCACAAGAGGAACTAGCGGGGAATGAGTTAACTCCTATCCGTGTTTGGCAAGAGATATATCGTCAGTAAGAAGGCACCAGTCTCTTGTTGAACATTTTGTCTGTACAACCGAAGTCTTCAAGCGATGTAAGCAGGCCAATAACGGCTTCTCCAAGAGGAATCGTTCTTGGCAAAGATGAAGAATTGAAACTTCTCCTCCATCCTCATCCCCTTGCTTTCTGGAAGTATGACGCCCTTGCGGCCGTCTACCTGGTTTCGGCCGGTCTTCTCATGTTGATCTTTCCGTTCTTGCAGACAAATGTTCCTGTCGCCTTCGCTGTTCCATACTTACAACTCGGTGTATGGTGGCTGTTTCTCATTATTCCGTCAATTATCGCAGGTCTACTGTGGGTCACAAAACAGCCATTGGTTTACTCAGGATCAGTCGGAGTAATCGGTACCGTGCTCGGACTGTGGACGTCCTCCGTCTCGACATTACCTGTTCTTCTGGCAGCTTCATCTTTGCTAGCGATTGTTCTTGTCGAGTTTTACCGGCGAGGCCATCGTTACTTCATCACAAACCATCGATTGATTGTTTCGAAGAGAGCCTTTGCTTCCTCCACAATTCGAGAGACTTACTACGACCGCATAAGCGACCTGGTAATGAGCCAGGGAATCTTGGGCAGAATCTTCGACTTCGGCACAATAATCCCAGTGAGTCAGGCCGGACTTGGCACAGGCCAAGACTTGGCAGGTGCTGGAGTTGGCCTCGCTGGCTCCAAGAGACCAGTAACAGTAGGCGCAGGAGTTTTTGGAGCCAAGGGAACGACCATGCCACGCGCAGCCACGTACTACTCTCTCTACGGAGTCCCCAAGGTCAAGGAGGTTCATACCCTCATCTCTGATCTGATCCAGTCTTATTCGGAAGCTCCTGTTCTAAACAAGATCGAAAAGCTAATGGAGCAAAACCAGGACTCCAAAACTCCGCCAGTCCAAACTAAACAGGAGGTCCAGGAAGAGAAGATAGCAGAGGCATGACTTTTTGACCAGATCTGACCCTAGGCGAGACGCGCACCAGGATAAGCCGAAATCCAGGCTTAGACTTGGGAGTCGACTCTGGGGAGTCGCAAAAGGACAGTTTGGCGGACTCTTTTGGAGAGCACTGGTATATGCGGTGCCCCTTCTCGGCCTCGGAGCGTACACTACAGCCCTCAACAATCTAGCCAGCAAGTATGTCACTCTGCAAAACGGCAGCTGGATAATTGCAAGAGGAACAGACATCGTATCCTTGGGGAATAACCCTGTACTCCCAGCTAGGGTCGCGACGGGTGTAGAGGACTTTATCCTGACTTACGCTTACCAGAGGCCTGTCGTCCAGGTTGGGTCGATAGTAGCATTCGTCGTTTTAGTAGAGCTACTTATGTTTCGCAGGCGAAGAAGGAACTCAACCTTGCGCCGTCTTTAAGAAAATTAGACGGGTTGATCCATGCCAATGGCGAAATCTCCCATTTTGAGCCCTGATTGCCAATCGGAGCTCACTAATTCAGGCCCCCGATGTGCTCCTCGTAAATTTCCGCTATGTTTAAATGAATAAACCCGATTCCGCAAAATGCTTTTCGTATCATAATGCGCGATTTA
>VBBA01000191.1 GCA_005888675.1 Candidatus Bathyarchaeota archaeon
AACATTGTTAGGACTATGCGATAATCGAATTTGGCGTTGAGACGGGTGGTAACGAGGTCCATGATCCTGAGCAGGGAGGGTAACCCTTCCATTGGATAGTACTCGCACTGCACAGCGATAAGCAATAGACTACTTGTGATCAATGCATTGAGAGTTAACAGTCCAATGTTGGGTGGACAGTCGATTATTACGTGGTCATAATTGTCCTGTATTGGTTTGAGCATGTTGCGTAGTATGTATTCTCTGCCTGGTGCGGAGAGTAGTTCGACTTCTGCTCCTGTGAAGTCTAAGTTCGATGGGACGAGGGTAAGATTCTCTACGGGAGTTGGTAGTAGAACTTCGGCCAGGGGCTTGTTTTGGGTTAAGACATTGTAGATCGTGCTGGGGAGCTTTGCTTTCTCGACTCCGAAGCTTGTAGTCGCACTGCCTTGCGGGTCTAAGTCCACTAAGAGAACTTTCATGCCTCGCATTGCGAGCGCGGCTGCAACGTTCACGCTAGTAGTGGTCTTCCCTGTGCCGCCCTTATTGTTGAGGACGCTCAGAATCATGGGCGTATCAGGGACGTAGGGCTATGTTTGACTAAGAAGTTCGAGACAGGAAACAGACCGGCGGGAGATTGTCAGGGTCTTGTATTGACAGGATCGGGTCAACGAGAATGATTCGGGTACCATCGAGTTTGTACTCTTGGTATTAAACCGGATAACGATACCAGATTATTAGTAATGCCGTTCAGATGGGGTGGATTACCTGGAAGATAGGCAGGAACGTTGTAAGAACACATGAAGAGAGGCTCTGGAATTGATCGTTAACTGAACAGAAGGCCAGGTGGCTATATGCAACGAACGAGAGTGAGAGCGGGAGTGATATTTTCCCTAAGCGCTGGGGGCGTCGGTATTACCTAAGACGGACTTCAGCTCCTTCTTCATCTCAATCACGTCATGGTTGAGGTTGAAGTAATCGGCGAACGTGCTTGTTGTCCTCAGGACCCTAGTCTTTCCAACCTTCTCATCTGTTATCAGGTCCATTTCCCTCAGTTGTTTAACGTGTCCATAGGCGAGTTTTCCTCGTACAAGGACAACGTATGCTTGTTTTACGGGCTGCTTCAAAGCGATGAACCCTAATGTCCTCAGGGGTCCCGGAGTCAAGAGTGGACGGTTGGACAGTCTACGGACGTATTTGGTGATGGTAGCTTTGAGTTGCATGACCCATCGTCCGTCTGGCAGTTCGACGATCTGGATGGGGCTCTCGTTTTGACGATATTTCTCGGCAACATTCTGGGCTATTGCTCGTATCTTCTCTTCAGAACGAGCACCAATCACGTTTCCGAGGATCTTTAGATCAAGAGGCCGACCTGATACGTACAACGCGGCCTCTATCAGCTGAGTTTGCAGTGCGGGATTCTTGGATAGGCCGCTTGTTGAGGCCGATGCTTCCTCTGGGTGGGGAGTGTCTGGGCTTGTTTCCGTTGATGTGGCTGGGGGTTCGAGAGGGACTGTCGGCTGGTCCTGGACTGCTTGGGGAGGGGTTGTAGGCCGTCTCTCCAGCTTCTGTTCTGTTTCCAAATACCAGCTAATCCTCTTTGTAGCCCCGTTCAATGTCTGGTAATTTTTTGATTTTCCAAACCTCGGTCAGAGCAAGTGTGACTTCTGGGTCCCGGTTCTCTCTGGAATCCCCAAAGTCACGTGGCCACAAGATTCTGAATTTGTTATTAACGGTGCTGGCTTAAAGGGTTGCTTCTCTGGATAGCTCTTTTAATCCGCTCCATTATCGCGCGATTTAGTAGTTGTGTGGATCATGAAGACGAAGACTGTGCCGGTTTTGCAGGGCCATGCTAGGGCTATGGGCCCCTATTCTCATGTCGTTGTTGCGAATGGTTTCGTGTTCATCAGTGGCCAGACGGGAATGAAACCAGGGCAGCAACCTATTGACTTGGCCGGGTCTAATGTTATGGATCAGACGCGGCAGTGTTTGAGGAATGTTGAGACCGCTTTGAAGGCTGCTGGGGCATCATTGCCGGACGTTGTGAAGGCGACAGTCTATCTTGTTAACCCGTCTGATTATCGGAGCATGAATGAAGCATACAAAGAATTCTTCCCGGAAGAGCCGCCAGCACGGTCAGTGGCTAGATTGGGAGCGGACACGCCTAACTTGCTGATATCAATCGATGCGATAGCGGTCCATCCCGACAGTGTGCGGCACTAAGTTCATGATTGGAAGAGGCAAGCTTAAGCACCAGAAAGCCATCTAGCCCTTCGTCTTCCGTGTGATTCGCTTGGTAAACAACAAATTCGTAAATCAGATTCCTTTGAGTATTGATGATCTGCCGACGTCTTGGTACAATATCGTTCCTGATTTTCCAGGGTCGTTTCCAAGACCAAAGGATCCTGACGAGGGTCCGTCACGGCTCGAATTTCTGAGTCGAGTGATTCCCAAGAAATTGTTGGCGCAGGAAATGTCGACGGAACGTTGGATCAAGATTCCAGATCAAGTCCGGGAATTGTACTCGCAGGCTGGTCGACCGAGACCATTGTATAGAGCGCGGAGGCTGGAGAAGTTTCTGAATACGCCGGCTCGTCTGTATTACAAGCGTGAGGATCTGTCGCCGACTGGTAGTCATAAGGTGAACACGGCGCTGGCTCAGGCGTATTATGCGGCTGAGGAGGGGCATGTTGGTGTCGCCACTGAGACTGGTGCGGGTCAGTGGGGAACCGCGTTAGCCTATGCGGCTAGTCTGATGGGTTTGAAGTGTCTTGTTTTCTGGGTGCGGGCAGTGTATGATTGGAAGCCGGAGAGGAGGGCGTTGATGGAGTTGTATGGGGCGAGGGTTGTGGCTTCGCCGAGCGGCATGACAGATGTTGGTCGCGAATTATTGATTCAGAATCCGAAGCATCCTGGATCGTTGGGAATTGCGGTTTCGGAGGGTTTGGAATTTGCAGAGAAGAATAGGGGCTGGGTCTACAGCCTGGGTAGTGTCTTGAACCATGTCTTGATGCATCAGACGATTATCGGATTGGAGACGATGAAGCAGTTCGAGCTGGTGGATGATTCGCCGGATGTTATGGTCGCCTGTCTTGGTGGCGGAAGCAATTTTGGCGGTTTTACCTTGCCGTTTGCGGGAGAGGTTCTCCAAAAGAAGAGGGAGTGTCGTTTCTTAGCTGCTCAGACCGAGGTGTCGGGGAATCTTCGGGCATCAGGCGGAGATGGAGCCGGTGAAAGCGGATGGGTTGAGGTATCATGCTGCGGCACCGGTCATTAGCTACTTGAAGCATCTCGGATTGATCGAGGCGGTGGAATATCCCAGGGATGAGATGGCCGTGTTCCAGGCTGCACGCACCTTTGTGCAGACAGAAGGATTCTTGCCCGCCCCGGAGTCGGCTTATGCGGTGAAGGCCGCGATTGACCTAGCGTTGGAATGTAAAAGGAAGAATGAGGCGAAGGTGATTGCGTTCAATATTTCAGGGCATGGATTCCTTGACTTGGCGGCGTACCGGGAGAAATTGTTGGATTCGGGACAGAGGGATCCTGAACAGGTTACATTGGACGTTCGGACACGCTAGTACGAGGCAAAGTCGCGACGTTGACTGTGTACTGGTTCCGGAGTGAAGATTAGATGGACGCGTTCTTTCTCTCCCTTGTCATTGCTCTTCTGATCTCGTTA
>VBBA01000192.1 GCA_005888675.1 Candidatus Bathyarchaeota archaeon
TAACGGAGACCGAGTGCCCCAATCATTTCAGATTTGGAAGATCGCAATCGCGGGGTCTCCTTCACAACCAACTTGGGTTCTCGCAGGCACGTGGGACGCATTATCAGACAGTATCACTTGGCTTGCTCCACCCTAGATTCAAGGGAACACATCGTCCAGGGTTAGGCCAACGTCTCGTGGTTACTGTTCAGTTGAGGAAGGTTCATCCTGAGCGGGTCGGTCTACCTGTTCGCTGATCGTACTCTTCCTCGGGTGCAAGAAGTTGAGGAATGATAGTCGGCCTCGAAACACAGGTGACGTTCCGTCTATCGCTTTCTTTTGAACTGACGATGCCGTTGAAGGAATGCCTGCGGTAATGAGGTGTCGCCGGATCAGTACCATCATGACAAGTAGACCTGTCACGAAGACCGTGGCGTTCACAGCAATCGACAATTCGACCCTGGTGATTGCCACTTGGAGGATGAAATAGAACTGAGCCACCGCATAAATTGAGCCGAACGCAAAAACTAGGAAAGGCAGGATTTGATTCAACCGTTTATCTGTCCTATTGATAGTCTTCCCGGCAAAGGATTGCATCGCACCTACGATGGAGATCGCGATTAGGAGGGTGTCTGCGACCGGGTTGGGCGGTTGATTCTGGCTAATGTATCCGATCACAAGAGTCGTAGCTCTGTAGAGTAGATAACCCCATAACGCCAGAAAAGTTCCGCCAGCAAAAATTGATGCTTGAGGGCGTCCTCCCCTGAGAGTTTTCCAACCCCATTGCAGAACCACCGTGAATGTCAAGAGGAGGATGACAAGTACACTGATCGTCCACGCAATTATCTTCTCGTTTGCTCCTTGAACGTTCTGGTATGAGGAACTCAGCCAACTGGAAATCATCCAGACTCCGTAAACCAGTGGAGCAACCGGGATCAAGAGCGAGATTGCCCCGAGCGTCTTGGTCAAGTTCTTTCTTCCGCCGTTCTGGTCTATCCCTTTTTCGACCTTCGTCAAGAGGTGCGACACGGGCGTTGCGATGAAGTAGGCTTGTAGGAGAACCCAACCATAGAAAATGACGATAAATGCAGGAAAGAACGGCAGTGCTTCGACACTGCCCGCTTGATAGATCCAGTAGGATAAACCTGTGAGTAGCGGACCGAACACCAATCCTAAGACAATTATTCGCGTTTTCAACCTGGAATAGAAAATGATCTTCTTCGTCCTTTCCCACAACGTGAGCAATGACAGAACGAGGTATGTGCCACCTGTTGAGGCACCGATAGCAAACACGATGGGCCAAGCCTCGCTGAATCGGATGGCTCTGCCGACGTAGACAGTGGCGAAGAGTACGGCCATAATGAACGTGAAGATTACTGCATGGCCACGGATTCCTGGAGTAGTTAAGATCCTGAGAGATGCGGGGAGCAGGTGAAATCTAGGTTTGTTTTCAGGTAGTGTCAAGTTGATCGGATGCGGGCTGGTTTCTGTACTCGCAACAGGTCTGCCGTTCGCTCGTATTCTTAATTATTCATCCGATACTGGGCCCAATCCCTACTCGTAACGGGTTGTGCAATGAGGGTGTCTTCACTAAGTACACGTTACTGCTTTCGCGTTATTCATGTCGATGGGACTCCTCCATGGAGGATGGTGACCAATTTCTCTGGGTCGATGTTGCCTCCCGAAACGATGCAGACCACCCTTCCAAGACCCGCTTTCCCTGTTAACGCCGCTGCCACACTAGCAGCTCCCGCGCCCTCGGCCAAGACCCGGTTTCTCTCCAAAATCAGACGCAACGCGGCAGCGGTCTCCCTGAGAGAGACGACAATCGAACCTTCGAGCAGAGAACGTACGAGTTTCCACATTTCCGGAACCACGCTCTTCCCGCCGATACCGTCGACGAAGCTCGGGATCCTATCGATCTGTTGCGCCGAACCCTTGGAATAGGAGGCTGCCAAGGGTGCCGCTGTCTCGGGCTCACACGCGTAAACTCGTACCTTGGGATTCTGACTTTTGACAGCGATTGCGATTCCGGCTGAGAGT
This sequence comes from Candidatus Bathyarchaeota archaeon, assembly GCA_005888675.1. Lineage (GTDB taxonomy): Archaea > Thermoproteota > Bathyarchaeia > 40CM-2-53-6 > 40CM-2-53-6 > BA-13. The sequence goes on from VBBA01000192.1 coordinate 2,023, forward strand.
CCGCCGCCGCCAAACGGGACGACTATTGAGTCCAAATTAGGAAGGTCCTCAAGGAGTTCGAACCCTATTGTCCCATTACCAGCGATCATTCTAGCATCTGCAAACGGATGAATGAAATTCCAACCTTCGCTCTCTAATGGGCCGTATCGATAGTTCTTGACGACTTCCCAAACCTCATCGAATCCAAGCGGAACGATCCGCGCCCCATACCGCTTGACGCCCTCAAGCTTCGTCGCAGGTGCGATATCGGGAACTATCACAGAGCAAGGGATCCCGATCTCCTTAGCCCGCCAAGCAAGAGCCTGCGCCATATTGCCCGCGCTTACGGTGTAAACTCCCTTGGACAACGCTCTTCCCGACAAAGCTAGAGCGTTGCATACGCCACGCACCTTGAAAGAGCTCGTTGGTTGAAGGTTCTCAAGCTTGAGAAAGGTACTTGCAGGCGCGTTGTCCGGAACTATCACAGAGCAAGGGATCCCGATCTCCTTCGCCTGCCAAGCAAGAGCCTGTGCCATGTTGCCCGCGCTTACGGTGTAAACTCCCTTGGACAACGCCCTTCCCGACAAAGCTAGAGCGTTGCACACGCCACGCACCTTGAAAGAGCTCGTTGGTTGAAGGTTCTCAAGCTTGAGAAAGATACTTGCAGGCGCGTCGTCCACGTTCAAACGAACTAAGGGCGTTCTAACGACCGAGTTTTTGATCCTCTCGCGAGCTTCCCTAATCATCTGAGGGCTAACAATGTCAGCCGGCCACTCCCTCGCTTTGGAGACGGGACTAATACTCCCACACCAATTCGGCCGCAGCTAGTTGCAAACTCTTAAGCTTTCGAAGATGCGTGCTCCAAAAATATGAACAAGGAATCTGTAGGGAAGAATCGGATCAATGGACTCCCCTTCAGTCCAGGAGTAAAGTCTGGCGGGCTGCTCTTTGTTTCTGGTCAAGGCCCGATCGGAAAAGACGGGAAGATCATAGCCGGCGACATCAAGATACAAACGCGGAAGACGCTAGAGAACTTCCGAGATGTCCTCGAAGCTGCCGGGGCGACTATGGACGATGTCGTCCAAACGACGGTATACCTCAAAGACCTAGCGGACTACCAAGGGATGAACGAAGTATACGCTAGCTTCTTCTCGGATCCGAAGCCTGCAAGAGCGACGGTGAAGGCCGAGCTATTGTTCGGAATGACTGTCGAGATTCAAGGAATCGCAGCGATTAGACGAAGCCGATAGACTGACAGGAAGTTGTGTTATCTCCGACTGTCGAGTCTGGCTCTCATTTCCCAAGATCTCTTGAAACCTCTCCCACTGTAAACCCGGCGGCCCATCTTGCTCGCATGGAG
>VBBA01000193.1 GCA_005888675.1 Candidatus Bathyarchaeota archaeon
AGGAACACAAGTCGTTACCGGAGCCTATACTGGCGACTCGACCCATAAAGGAAGCTCCAGTACATTCAACCTAGCTATAACAAAGCGGTTAACGTCCACCGGTGTCAACTGCTCTCCAAACTTCGTCCTGCCCGGCCACTCTACAACTTGTCAAGTGAGCGTGACAGACACGTCACCTGGAACCCTGCTTACACCCACAGGGACCGTAACCTGGACTAGCAATGGAGTAGGAACCTTCAATCCGACAAGCTGCAATCTTTCGATCACGGCCACATGTACAGTCAAGTATACCACAAGCTCAACCGCAACTCCAGCCAACCAACAAATCACAGGGGCCTATCAGGGCAATACTGATCATTTCGGAAGCTCTAGCAGCACGACACTAGCTGTCGGCATTCCACCAAAGAGTGCTGTTACCGACACGTCGCTCTGCAGCTTTGACACCGACTCGAACAGCTATGGCCAACAGTTCGTTCTAATTTACCCACAAGACCAGACTACACCATCGACCTATGACTTGGTAGCTAGCTTCCCAGGCCAGTTCAACTACAATGTCTTCTATCATGGGACCCCAGGAACAACAGTCAGCCTACAAATCCGAATACCGTATCCCTTCGTAACCCAGGGTTCAAGTCCCGTCCAACTATGGGGTAATGTAGGCTTCACATCTCAAGGATGTTTCAATCCGTCCAACAAGCTAAAGGGATTCACGACAAGCATTACGAGCGTCACTCTGAGCAATTACAGTCCACAAGCGATGGGAGCTTTCGCATCGATAACAATCACTGGAAAAGTCCCAACCACTGGACTCGTCTATGCGACCATACAATTGAGCTATGGTCTCAAGCCCACAACAGGCTACACCAACAATAACAACAACGCGATAAACAGCAACCCTGGCAAGAATGTTCCACAGTTACAGTCTTACATCTTCAGCTTCAATACTGTCACAGGCGACACTACACAATCCGACAGTCAAACGATCAAGAGCGAAAACGCATTCTTCACATGTATTCCAGGTTTCTGCGGCATCGTCACAAACAGCCAAGGCACTCCTGTCCAAGGAGTCAAGGTCCAGATCTACTACGGCACGTCAACCACTCAACTGCTCGCCACAGTCTACACCAACCAGTACGGGTTCTACTACTATTCCTTCACATTGACCGGGACAACCTCCGCAAAGTTCACAATACTGCTTCCCACCTACAACCTACAGCAAACAGTAACCCTATCACCCGGCGGCTTCACCCTATCCGCCTTCGTCATTCCTTAGAACCCGCGTGCGAACGACTCCTTCCCGCGTCCCCCATTATATTTTCTTCATGGGGTCTAGGGCTCTAAGGGACGAACTCGCTCCTTTTGAGCCCTGATCGACAATCAGAGCTCACGTTTCCTGGCCCCCGATGTGCTCCTCATGAATTTCCGCTATGTTTAAATGAATAAACCCGTTTCCGCAAAATGCTTTTCCAGGCATAATGAACGAATTTCGCATGATCTCATCCATTTTGAGGCGCTTGAAAAAATAAAGTTGTAAAAAAGGGGGGGTAGACTGTGAAGTTTCAAGACGTGAAAGAGACTTTTCCGAGACATGGAGGAGAGTTTCCGAACAGTTTCACGCTCACCCTTTCTCCTCATGCTCCACCCAGCTCTCAAATACTGTTTGAGACGTGAAGAAGACTGTTTGAAGAATATTTCCCGTAGAATTCTACTTGAATTGTGACTCTCTGAAGTCAGAATAAAGAGAGAGGTTCAATTCTATGCTCCAGACATGTAACCTGTACATTTAAATGGTACATCTCCTAATAACATGTCCTATCAAGCAGGAGGCAGGGCGAAACGGGGCTATCCAAGAAGGTTGTGCAGACCGAACTTGAAGAGAAAGAGTACGAACTATTGGCCTCCATTGCAAAGCGCGAAGGTTTGACAATCAAGGAGGCCGCTCGGAAGGCATTGTTGGAATGGAGCTTGTCCGGAATCAACCTGGAGGATGACCCCTTCTTCAAGCTCAAGCCCATCCGGTTCAGGGAGCATATCAAGAACTCGGAGATAGACAGGTACCTCTACGGTGCAAGACAGTAGCAGTCATCTCAGGCCTGGACCTGTCTTCGTCGATACATCCGGCTTCAAGGCGTTCTATGACCAGAGGGACGAATACCACGCCCGAGCGCGCGAGTTCATGAGCCTTGTCGCAGTAAAGAAACTCGTCACACGCGGATTCCTGACATCGGACTATGTCCTCGACGAGACGCTCACCCTTCTACGGTTCGGACTAGGCCACTCCGGAGCAGAGGTCTTTGCAAGAGCGATGATGGAGTCGAAGGCGTTCAGGACAGTGTATGTTGGAGAGGAAGGATTCTCACAGTCTCTGGAATTGTTCCTTCGATCGAAGGATAAGGAATGGAGTTTCACGGATTGCTCCTCCTTCGTGTTGATGAAACAGTACGGGCTACAGTCAGCCTTCACCTTTGACCAACACTTCCGACAGGCCGGCTACACCATTCTGCCCAGACAAAGATAGGAACGGACACGCCGTATCGCCGCGAAAGGTTAGAGTCGATAGAAGAAGTCCTCTCGGAAGAGATGTCTCCGGATGATAAAAGAGCGTTAAGAGAGGCTCTCAACGAACATAAGCAGGGTAAGACCGTCCCGTTCAACCCTACCAGGAAACATTGAAAGTATTCCTTTCCTGTCGAGCTCAAAAATTCCTCGACGCGGCTTCGCCGGAGTTTAGAGCAAGGCCGGTTAGGGCCATAATTTCAAGACATGCCAATACTCGAGCGCTGCACTATTGGTCTACGCTCTATGTAGTACACCAATAATCCCGTAGCGATAGCTCCCAACAAAGCAAGGAAGGCCACTGTCTGAATCTTCGCCGCCAAAACAAGAGAACTAGACTGAATAGATGTCGACGAAACAGTTGTAGCGCTGACGAAGGCGGAGTCGTAGAGCAACCAGAGAAACCCCACAAAACCATAACATAGGAAAGCTATCAGGAAGCTTAGAATAGACAACGTTTCAGTCTTCATTAACTATCCGACTACAGTCGAGACCAAGCTGTCCATTTAGGCTTTCAACGATACTCTTCTTGGAAGATTCACTCTCCTCACAAGCTTTTACCTACCTATACATCCCAGTATTCCAATCTAGCCTATGAAAGCTGGACCGATCCTGGCATTGGTATTGCTAGTCTTGATCGCCGGAGCAGCCGGCTATTATTATCTATACAGATTCTACGGCATACAATCCACAACCTCGCCATCCACCTCCTGCCCGCCCGGCCAGGTGTTGATCAATGGAGCATGCATCAACGATTGCATGAACGGTGCCACCAACCCACCCAGTTGCGACTCATCTGTCCAGTGCACTGACCCAGGCGGGATCAACAACCACGTCTACCATCCAGCCAGACTCACACTAGTCAAATCCTGCATCACAGCCTCAGGAATAGTAGACAGAGTTCTCACCGAGACTGACGGCGATCTACACGTAAGACTGAGACTTGACCCGGCCTACAGCAACCTCACCAACAACGCCAATGACCAATACCAGTACGGCGATCTTGTGGTTGAGATCATCTGCGT
>VBBA01000194.1 GCA_005888675.1 Candidatus Bathyarchaeota archaeon
ATGCATTACAACTGGGCTGAGATACACCCGGTCTACAGTCTAAAGATCGACACGTCCTGATGGCAGCAGTTTGTCTTTGGCTATTTTGCTGTTCTCGCGGCTCCGTCTATGAGATGGACGACCTCGGCGAGGACCTCTGACCGGACTCTCAACCCGGACCTGACAAGATCTCTCAAGAGGGCCCGAGCTTCCGAGGCAGAAAGCATTCTCCGAGCAACCGCCTCGACAACAGCCTGGGTAAGCCACTTCACACTTACACCCTGAGCCCTTGCCAGAGCGGCCAACACTCTGTCATTTGTCAGTAATGGAAGTGCGTCCCGTTTCGCCAGGGCCAACACTTCTCCGTCCACCCCTACCGCCCCCGCACGGTTGAGGATTGGAGGGACCCTAACCTTGCGCATGATAATCCATCCTTCACCCACCCCGTTCTTCACCTCGGTAGCTCCCGGCCTCTCCGCGTCCCCAGCCACTTCTTCTAGAACTCCTTCAGGGATGACGATGTTTACGATCAAATGCTTCTCGAATGTCCTTGACACTCGGCCCCGAGTCGATGCCCTGCTCGGACATCCTTTCCAGAATTTCGTGATAGCCTAGACCCGCAAACTTGGCGGCCCGTCGGACCGTCCAACGTCCCTCAGAGATCATCCGTAATGCCTTGGCCAATTTCCATTCGTGGACAGCCTTGTCCAGAAGTCTCCTGACAACCTCAGCCCGCTCAGCCCGCTCGTCCCTTTCAATCTCCCTAATCGCCTCAAGCAGGTCATTCGGAATCCTAGTTGTCAATACTTCCATGAGAGCCCTCACGTATACGATATTTGCTGAGCGATACTATAAGCGTTTCCTACCCTGGGTTCACGTTGGAAAGAACTTAACGCTTTAGAAGCAGTATCAGAGAGGGTTATCGTGATCTCTGACCACCACTCTAGCTATGTCGGGTCAATGGAACTCCAAATCCGCACGGCATAGACTCGCTGTCATATCAATTGAAGCTGGACATGACAGCACCAGCAAATGACAGCATTCTTCATTGAGATAGACCAGTCGAAAATACTTCTTGTTGGTAGAACTTTATCCTTAAGTAGTACTCCGTCGATAGTACGACTTGTAGAAATTGTCCGACCAATTGGTGAAGGTGGCCCGAAAAGGGCAGGTGACGATCCCGATCGAGCAACGCCGGAAGTACGGGATCAAGGAGGGAATGAAGATTCTAGTGAGAGACGATCCCAAAGGAATACTATTGACTCCAGTTCCACGGATAGCCGACTTGGCCGGGATAGACGCCGGGAAGATCTCGATTGAAGAGATGAAGAAGAGGCTTGACCGGATGCGCTCCGAGGACCGTTATTGAAAACGCCTCCCACGGTCGACACCATGTTCCTACTCACCAATTTCTTGGCCGAACCAAGCCCTCTCAGGGAGAAGACAAGGCAGAAGGCGGCCGAGCTTGAGGCCAAAGGAGCGTTCGTTCCGA
>VBBA01000195.1 GCA_005888675.1 Candidatus Bathyarchaeota archaeon
TCTCCTAAGAGCGTCCATGCCTATTGTTAGAGGGATGATGGAGGCAACCGCTTGAACCGCCAAGGGGATCACTGGGGAGTAAACGGGGAAGTATACTCCGGAAAGTAGTTGCACCGGTTCCTGGAGGGCCTCGTTGAAGGATTCCGCTTCGCGACCATAGACGAGGTACAACGAGGAGAGTGTCATTCCTAGGGCGTAGAGCGAGGCTAGAGTTATGACAAAAGTTGCGATGGCGGTGGGCCAAGCTGGGTTTATCGGAGGATGGAAGACAAGCCATCCCACCACGGCAACCATTACTGCGGATGGGGCAGTCCCGAGTATACCGCCCAATGACATGCCAACAAGTATGGCGCTGATTGGCGCGGGTGATGTTATGTAAATCTCGAATAGGCCGGCTTGTTTGTCCCAGTTGAACTGGCTCGCCATTGACCACAGGACATTGCCCCAGAAGGAGAGCATGATGCCTCCGAGGATTGCGAAGCCTATGCGAGCAGTCGCGCCAGCGCTGGAGTAGAGTAGGCTCATGCCCATCATGGAGAACAATGGGAAGCCGACTGTTACAACGACCCATAGTGGCTCGCCGTACATGCTCATCGTGCGGACCCACGCACGGGCGTATGCTGTCTTCAGCCATAGATTGGCTCTAAGATTCATGTTCTCTCTCCCTGAATCCTCTACCGACGAGTGCGACGAAGACTTCCTCAAGCGAGGTTTGTTGTCTCCATGAGGATAGGACGGTCAGTCCGGATTTTCTCGTAGTGTCCAAGACCATTTGGGCTGTATCGTCACTTTCAACGACAACCTGAACGCGTGAGATACTTCTTTCTTCGTCGATTGATGAT